>CAYJIO010000013.1:0-14528 GCA_964370255.1 uncultured Azospirillaceae bacterium | reverse complement strand
TGTAGACATTTTGTTTCCTTGTATTTTTTTGTTTTCAATCAATTGATTTGCTTTTAACAAACAATTGCCCAGATGTCAAAGGAAAAGTGACAATTTGTTAATAGTGATTTGTGACTTGTGAATTGGGATTAAAGACTGCACAGAAAAAGCGTTAGGAAAATACCTAACGCTTTTAACTTATAGATTTTTTATGCAGAAGGCTCTTGCCTCAAGACTTTTTGATGCCTTTATTCTTTCTATATTTCCCTGAGAAAACTTAAACTTTTCTTGATAAAAGTTGACTAAGCTACGCAGATCTTTATTCTCTCCATCTTGGGCGATAAGCTTGTCTGTTAACAAGTCTTCAAATGCCAATGACAAAGATTCACACCTAATAAATGCGTTGCAGATATCAAGGTTGTCTTCATTTAAGCAAAAGATTAAGGCATCTTCTTCAAAAATTATGCCCTTTGAGACAAATGCTAGCAACACCTCTTTTTCTTCATCGTTACTCTTTGCCTGCTCTAAAAGCCAAGATTGATAAAATTTTGTTAAAGTATCCTCCATAGCTCCTGTGCACATTTTTAAGACAATCGTGTATAATCTTTTTTCAAGCTTTCCTTTTGCATAGGCTTCTAGAAGAAAAGGCACATATTTATAATGATGTTCTCTGAGCCAATACAAAGACCCATGATATCTGAGTTTCTGGATTAAAAAATCTAGTAACAAATTATATATCTCCGGAAAGACATCTGTATAAGAAAGGAGTCCCAATGGCTCTTTTAATAAGCTGGCTGCAAGATTTTCTTTATAGTTTATATCTACTGCAAGACTATAAACCAGACACTTATAATAAGGCTTAAATCTTGATACATCAACATAATGAGGGTATCCTACTCTTTTAGGATAGGATTTGAATAGAAATTCAAATTTTTCATCGTGCCAACAGAAGTCATTATTGTTAGAGCAAACATCACGATATATAATATCTTGATGACGTATAATATCCTCTTTTGTAAGGATGCTTTTTGCTTTTTCTCTATGTCCACTTTCAAAGCTTCTGTAATACCTAATTAAGAGCTCAGAAAAAACAGAGCTTTTCTGTGCATAATAAAAAACATCTTCTTTGAAGAAAACCTGTCTTCTATCAAGCTCTCTCCACACTTCTTTCAAAGCTTCGAGAACAAACTTTTCGTGTTGACTTTCTCCTCTGCATGCGGCTTCAAAAACAACATTAAAGTTCTTTCTTGCCATGTCCTTAAACTCTTTTACGTCATTAAAGGCCTGCGAGGCTCTCAACAGTAGTTGCCTTATACGGTCACAAGAGATATACTTTGCAAAAAGAGGGGATATCTCTCCTGTGCCAAAAGGGCAATCTATTCCGCTTGAACTTTTTAAGAAATCTTCATTATTTTGCAGATACTCAATCTCTTCTTGACTGAACTTGCTTTTGCTCAGAAAGCGCTCTATAGAACCATCACTGAGGGGAGTTTCTTTTGAGATAATCAAGACTATTTTTTTGAAATATTCAAAAGAAAGGCTTTTGCTTCCGTCTTGAACGTGACTAAGAATGATTGCGAGCAAGTCATTTGCATCAACTCCTGTTTCCAAAACAAAGTCGATAATTTCTTCATCTTTTGTTTTTTGAGCAGGGATTGGTAAAACTTGTTGTTCCTGAGCTGTTAGCTCTTGAGTTTTTTTGTTTTGCCTATTAAAAAAATCTTTCATAATAATATATTTTTTTAGTTAATAATTGTTTTATTTACTAAATATCTTATCCAAAAAATATTTTTTGTCAAGTTTTTTCATAAACTAAAGGAGCAGTCAAGACCGCTCCGCTTATGTTTGTGCGCCTCTCTTTTTATTTATCTTCTGCGTAGGGGTTTTTGCCCTTGCGGATGTTTACGCGAAGAGGGGTGCCGTGTAGATTAAACGTGTCTCTTAGCCCATTTGTAACATAGCGCAGATAGCTTTCTGGCAGGCCGTCTGGATTGCTTGAAAATATATAAAATGTTGGGGGGCGTGTTTTTGCCTGAGTTATATATTTTAATTTTATTCTTCTTTTGTTTTTGCCCAATGGTGGTGGGTAGTTGTCTATCATTTCTGCAAACCATTGGTTTAGTTTTGCAGTTGAGAGCCTAAAGTTCCACTTCTTATAAATGCTCAATACTGCGTCCATAAGTTTATCTAAGCCTTCATTTTTAAGTGCTGAGATTGTGATGGTTGCAATGCCTTCTGCTTGGGCTAATGAATTTCTTAATTTATAATTAAGGGTGTCTATGGCTTTTTGTTTGTCTGCGATATCCCATTTATTAAGAGCTATGATTAATGCCCTGCCCTCGTCTAAGACTTCTCTTGCGATTTTTAAGTCTTGCTTGTCTAAAATGCCGTCACTGTCAAGCACCAAAACAACCACTTGTGCTAAATATGCGGCTTTTTTTGTGGCTGCTGCAGACATTTTTTCTAGACCATCAGTTATTTTTGCTCTGCGTCTTAGGCCTGCGGTGTCAATGAGCTTTATTTTTTGACCCTTATATTCAAAGTCATTTTCTATTGCGTCTCTGGTAAGCCCTGCTTCTGGCCCCGTTAACATTCTTTCATCTTTTAAGAACGCATTTACAAGAGTTGATTTGCCAACGTTTGGGCGACCAACTATTGCAAGAGATATAACGTCTTGTTTTGAAGCGCCTTTACGCCCCTCTTCTGCACCCCCCATCGGTGGCTCTGCCACCACTTCCCCCGCAAGGGGGGAAGATAGATTGAAAGATTCATCTTCTTCATATTTTAAGAGTTCTAAATACAAATCTGCAAGGCCTGCACCGTGTTCTGCTGAAAATATTATGGGATCACCCAAGCCAAGCTTGAAAGACTCATAAACGCCTTCTTCTTGCTCTCTGCCTTCGCATTTATTGGCAAGCAAGATAACTGGCTTTTGGGATTCTCTGACCAACCCTGCAAAATGTTCATCATATGGGTGTACGCCAACTCTTGCGTCATATAAGAACAAGCACACATCTGCCTCTTTTATGGCGGCTTTTGTTTGGTCTAACATTTTTGCTTGAGTGCTGCCGTCGTTTGCGTCTTCAAACCCTGGGGTGTCTATGATTTCTAACTCTATGTCTTTTAATTTGCCTGTGGCAAACTTTCTGTCACGAGTTACCCCTGGTTTGTCATGCACTATTGCAAGCTTTCTGCCTGCGAGGCGGTTGAATAGTGTTGATTTGCCAACGTTTGGGCGGCCTATTATTGCGACTTTTATCATTATTTATAAACTACCAAATCTGCATCTTTTGTGGCAAAAACAACAGCGCCATCTGCAACAACTGGAGAAACCTCTATGCCGTCTGAAACTTTGATGTAACCTAAGTTTTCACCTGTGTATGGAGAAAAAGAGAATACATAGCCGTTTGAGGTTGTTACTAGCAATCTGTTATGAGTTAAGACTGGGCCAGAGGCTACAACGCCAGAGACATTGTCCTCATTTGGAATTGACACTTGCCACACGGTTTTGCCGCTTGAGGCTTGTATTGCCATTAATTCTGAGTCATTTGAAAGAGCGTATATAAAGCTACCTGCAACCCATGGCTGATTTGTTGAGCCAAAGTTTTTGCTCCACAATCTTTGGCCTGTTTTTATGTCTATGGCAACAAAAATGTTGTTATGACCAATAACGTATAAAGTTTGACCATCTATTACTGGGTTTGCTTTTATGGTGTTGATTGATGATATTGCATCTGAACCACGCAAGTTTATTACAAAGTCTGACCAAAGAACAGAGCCTGTTGAAGCCTTAAATGCCTGAAGCTGTCCGCTTGAAAATGCTGCAACAAGAACGTCTTCATTTGCGGCATAAGTAGGTGATGCTCCGCCGACTAGAATCGTTGCGTTTGTTGCTGCTTGGTGACGCCATATCTCTGCACCTGTTTTTGAGTTAAGGCAAATTAAAAGATTGTCAACTGTTTGAACAAAAACTCTGTTGTTGTTAACTGTTGGGGCAATTCTTATTGGTGAAGATGCTTGGAAAGACCATAGTTCTTCTCCTGTTATCATATCGTGAGATGTAACTGAGCCAAAGCCTGTTGTTGCATAAACTTTTTTGTCATAAACAGCAATGCCAGCGCCCTTCATAGAGATATCTTCATCATCTTCATTTGTTGGAGAAATTGTTTTTTCCCAAATTTCTTTGCCATTGTCAAGGCGATGCGCCATTAGAGTTGCGTCTGCGTCTATTGTAAAAATAACATCATGAGCAATTACTGGCGTTGATATTAAAAAACTTCTTTTTGAATCACCTTCGCCAAAGCTTGTGTCAAAGGCTTCTTTTAGAGTCTCATTTGAAGACAGGTGCCCCATAAAGTGTTGAGAATTGCCGCCGTTTTGTGACCACATTGTGTTTTTTGTTGGTCTTGGCAATTTTATTTTTATGTTAGAGTCAACGTTCTCTACTTTTAAGGGAGAGAGGATTGAAACCCTTGTGCCTTCTGCTATTTTTTTGTCTGACGAGCAAGAGCATAATGCTATTAATGCGCAAAGAGATAAAAGTTTTTTCATGTTATTTTCCTTTGAATAATTTTGTTTGAAGTATAATGCTTTTTTGCAATTTGGCAAGGGTTATTTTAAGATAAAAAAAAGGACGGTTAATAACCGTCCTTGTGTTTTTTTATTTAACTTCTTCAAAGTCTGCATCAACTACAGTCTCGTCTGTTTTTGGTGCTTCTTCTTGAGGAGTGTCAGCTGCTTGTGGCTGTTCTTGCTCAGCTTGGGCTTTATACATTGCCTCACCAAGCTTCATTGATGCTTGCATCAAAGTTTCTGTTTTTTCTTTGATAACAGAAAGGCTGCCTGCTTCTATTGCAGTTTTTAGGGCTGCGATTTCTGTTTCAATTGCAGTTTTGTCATCAACACTTACTTTATCAGCGTTTTCAGATAAAGTTTTTTCTGTTGTGTGTATTAAGCCTTCTGCAGTATTTTTTGCTTCAACCGCTTCACGTTTTTCTTTGTCTGCCTGAGCGTTTGCTTCTGCTTCTTTTACCATAGTTTCTATGTCTGCATCACTTAAACCACCGCTTGCTTGAATACGGATTGCTTGCTCTTTGTTGGTTGCTTTGTCTTTTGCAGAAACGTTTACGATGCCGTTTGCGTCAATGTCAAAAGTAACCTCAATTTGTGGCATACCACGAGGTGCTGCAGGAATACCAACAAGATCAAATGCACCTAGCAATTTGTTATCTTGAGCCATTTCTCTCTCACCTTGGAAAACACGGATTGTAACTGCTGTTTGGCCGTCTTCTGCAGTTGAGAACACTTGAGATTTGCGGGTTGGAATCGTTGTGTTTCTGTCAATTAATCTTGTGAAAACACCGCCTAATGTTTCAATACCCAAAGAAAGTGGAGTTACGTCTAATAACAACACGTCTTTAACGTCTCCCATCAAGACACCACCTTGAATTGCGGCACCAATTGCCACAACCTCATCAGGGTTAACGCCTTTTGATGGCTCTTTGCCAAAGATTTCTTTTACTTTTTCTTGCACTTTTGGCATACGTGTCATACCACCAACCAAGATAACATCTTTGATATCTGAAACACTTAAGCCCGCATCTGCCAATGCTTTTTTGCAAGGCTCTACTGTGCGAGCGATTAAGTCATCTACCAATGCCTCTAGTTTTGCGCGTGTCATTTTGATGTTTAAGTGCTTTGGACCACTTGCGTCTGCTGTGATAAATGGCAAATTTACATCCGTTTGAGTTGTTGAAGAAAGCTCTATCTTTGCTTTTTCTGCAGCTTCTTTAAGTCTTTGAAGCGCTAATTTGTCTCCGCGCAAGTCTATGCCCGCTTCTTTTTTGAACTCATCTGCAAGATAATCTACTATTCTTTGGTCAAAGTCTTCACCGCCTAAGAAAGTATCTCCATTTGTAGATTTTACTTCAAATACGCCGTCACCAATTTCAAGGATAGATACGTCAAAAGTACCACCGCCAAGGTCATATACTGCAATTGTGCCAGATGTGTTTTTATCCAAACCATAAGCAAGAGCTGCTGCGGTTGGCTCGTTTATGATACGCAAAACCTCAAGTCCTGCGATTTTACCAGCGTCTTTTGTTGCTTGACGTTGGCTGTCATTAAAATATGCAGGAACTGTGATTACTGCTTTGTCAATTGTTTCTCCAAGATAACCTTCTGCATATTCTTTGATTTTTTGCAAGATAAATGCAGAGATTTGAGATGGAGCATATTTTTCTCCTTTTGCCTCAACCCATGCATCACCATTGTCACCATTAACGATTGCGTATGGCACTAGTTTTTTGTCTTTTTCTACTTCTGGTGAGTTGAAACGACGGCCAATTAAACGCTTGATTGCAAACATTGTGTTTTCTGGGTTTGTAACCGCTTGACGTTTTGCTGGAAAGCCAACCAATTTTTCTTGATCTGTAAAAGCAACCATTGATGGGGTTGTTCTTGCGCCTTCTGAATTTTCTAATACTTTTGCGTCGCCACCTTCCATGATTGCAAAGCAAGAGTTTGTGGTACCTAAGTCAATACCTAATACTTTATTACTCATATTTTTTCTCCTTTATGAGTTTTATATAGTTATTGACTTTTTGTTTCGCAAGTAGTTTTTTTTATTTTTACATAAAATATTTTACGTGAACGTATATTGAGGCAATTAATATTGACACAAGCATGGTTGGAATCGACCATATCAAGAACTTTAAGAATGAGATTGGGTGCCCCTCTCTTGAAGCCATACCAGCAACGATAACATTTGCAGATGCCGCAATCAATGAGCCGTTGCCACCAAAGCAAGAGCCCAAAGACAATGCCCACCATACTGGCATCATAGCCTCACGCCCACCCATTGAAGGCTCCATAGATTTTACTAATGGTATCATTGTTGCGACAAATGGAATGTTATCTATTGCAGAAGAGACAATCGCAGATACCCAAATAACCAACATCGCTGCTTTTTCTATACTGCCGTCAGTTACTTCAATAAATTTTTGCCCAAGCATATGCAATACGCCAGAAACCTCAAGGCCATAAACAATTGCAAACAAGCCCATAAAGAAGAAGATGGTTGTCCAGTCAACGAGAGAAAAAGCCTCTTCTACTTTGTGGTCGCGAGATTCATGGCTGTCGCCAAGGGTATATATAAGCATTAGAATCGCAGCACCAAAAAGCGCAATTGTGCCATTTGCAATATGAATGTGCTCTGCCATAATAAAACCAACTATAACTATTGCCAACACTGCCAAAGACTTCCACAAAAGCTTCCAGTCTGTTATGGTGTCTATTTCAGAGATTTTCATTACTGCTTGTTTGTTTTTTTCAGAAGTTACCATGCGTTTGCCCCAGATCTGGTCAAAAGCAAATATTAAAACAATCATCGTAATAACCACAACTAAAGCAAGCTCATTTACAAAGTCCATAAAGCTTAAGTTAAGTGCTGAGCCTATTAAAATGTTTGGTGGGTCACCTATTAAGGTTGCTGTGCCACCAATGTTTGAGGCAAATATCTCAACCACCAAAAATGGGTATGGATTTATTTTTAACTTGCGAGTGATTTGAAATGTTACCGGAACAATTAATAAAACTGTTGTAACATTATCTAAAAAGGCTGAAAACACTGCTACAATGGCCGCCAAGACAATCATTAAAGCCCTTGGGTTTGCCTTTACTTTTTTGGCAGCCCACACAGCCACAAACTGAAACATACCAGATTTTTCAGAGATGCCAACAATAATCATCATACCACTTAAGAGTGCAAGCGTATTAAAGTCTATTCCCTTGATTGCCGTTGTTTGAGTTAAAATTCCTGCAAAAATCATCGCACCCGCACCAAGCATTGCAACAACAGCTCTGTTTAACTTTTCTGTAAAAAGGATAATATAGCTTATTACTAATATTAAGGTTGATAAAACCATTGGGTTCATCCCAAAGATTACATTTGCAGCTTGCGCAACTTCATGACCGTGCATATTACAAAATCTCCTAAAATTTTATATACTTGAGCTTAATATAATACCAATTGTTAAATATTTTATTAATTTATAAAAAAAGAGGCTTGATGCCTCTTTTGGATTATTTTGAATCAAGCGTTTCTACTGGTGTATTGGGCTTTATCTTCATTAATGATGATGTTATAACGATGTCTCCACTATTAAGACCCTCATCAACAATCCAAGTATCATTTGGGCCTGACAAACCTGTTTTTATGGGAGCTACTTGAGCAAGGCCTTTGGCATCAACTATGTAAACAAACTGCCCTTGCGCCCCTTGCATAACAGCAGATTTAGGAACAGCAATTGCATGTAAGCGATTAAGACCTTCTAAGGTAATTCTTACAAACTGACCTGGCATAATTCTTTTTTCTGGGTTGTCAAACACCGCTCTTGACTGCACAGTCCCTGTTGCTTCGTCAACAACAGAATTTGTAAAGTTAAGAGCTCCCTTTATTGGATAAAAGCTGCCGTCGTCATATTTTATTCTAACTACGATATCACTTTTGCCGTCATGATTGGGGTTGTTTACTAGCCCTTTTTCAACAAGCCTTGTAATTGATATCATTTGCGCATCTGTAACAGAAAACATTATGTATATCGGGTTTAGTTGAGTTATGTTTGTTAACAAATCTGTTTGAGAAATAAGGCTGCCCTCTGGTTTTGCCTCAAGGCTTGTGATGCCAGAGACTGGTGCGGTTACCTTTGTCCAGTCTAAGTTAAGCTGTGCAGATTCAACAGACGCTTTGGCAAGCTCAATACTTGCTTTTATAGTGTCTAGACTTGCTTTTGCCTCATCAAGGGATTTTGCAGAAACAATTCTGTCTTCAAACAAGACGTCCATTCTGTGATATTGGTTTTGTGCGGCACTTAATTGTGCTTGTTGCTGATGGAGTGATGCCTTTGCCTGGTTAAGTGTTGCTTGATATGATTGCGGGTCTATCTCAAACAAAACTTGGCCTTCTTTTACATCTTGCCCTTCTGTATAATTTCTTTTTAAGAGAATGCCTGAAACGCGTGAGCGAACTTCAACCTCTTTTGAGCCTTGAGCTCTGCCAGAGAACTCTAAGTCTAGGGGAATATCTTTTGAGTGAAGGGTTATTGTGTTGACTTTTAATGCTTGGTGTTTTTGTGTTGGTTGGCCGTCATCTTTGCAGGCGCTTAGCAACACAAGTGCTACCATTAATATATGTTTTGCGTTCATAAAAAAACCTTATTTATTGAGATATAATTGTTTCTGGTTCTGCGGTATTCGTTTCTTCTTCTGGAAGAATCTCATCACTTTCTGCAATAATTGTTTCATCCTCATTGCCTGTAAGCTCTGGGTTTATTTCAACAACGTCTTCTAATATAGTTGGATCTGCTTCTTCTTTTATAGATTTTTGACTAATCAATGTAGAAACTAAAAGCAAGCCTGCAACAATTAATACAAAATAAAATAACTTTTTCATCACAATATTCCTTTGGTTGATTATTACTTATTTTAATATATAGCAAATTAAGCAAATGTCAACATTGGAATATAAGCCTTAAAAAACAATAACATAATCACAAAATGGGGATTAAAATAAAAAAAAGCTTGTCAAATCAGTTTTTTATTGATATTAAAAAAAACCTCAAGGCATAAGTCTTGAATTGTTTTAATTTTATAGAGGTTTATCATATGACTGATACAGCTAATCGCGTAAAAAAAATCGTTGCAGAACATTTGGGTGTTGAAGAAGCAAAAGTAACTGATACAGCAAGTTTCATTGACGATTTGGGCGCAGATAGTTTAGATACTGTTGAATTAGTAATGGCTTTTGAAGAAGAATTCGGTTGCGAAATCCCAGATGACGCAGCAGAAAAAATCTTAACTGTTAAAGATGCTATCGACTATCTTTCTAAAAATGCTTAATTCAAAGTTGAAAAATAAGTAGATATGATGAGACTCGCTGTTTTTTAGGCGAGTTTCGTTTTTTTAAGAATATAAGAACAAGAGGTAATTATGAAAAGAGTTGTTATAACAGGATTAGGCTCATTAACACCACTAGGTAGAGGGGTTGAGCATAACTGGAAAAATATTTTGGCAGGAAAATCAGGTATTGCGCAGATACAAGGGTATGACTTAAAGGATATTCCTGTTACAATTGCTGGGCAGGTTAAATTTGGAAAAGAAGAAGGGCAGTTTGACCCAGATTGCGTTATGGACCCAAAAGAGCAAAAAAGAGTTGATAAATTTATATTATTTGGTCTTGCTGCTGGTATTGATGCCGTTGAAGACAGTGGCTGGAAGCCAGAATCAGAAGAAGACAAATATCGCTCTGGCGTTATGATGGGCTCTGGAATCGGCGGACTTGAGGCAATTTATGAAAACTCATTGTTGTTTAATGAAACAGGTTGCAAAAAAATGTCACCTTTCTTTATTCCATCATGCTTAATTAACTTAATCTCTGGGCACTTGTCTATTGAATATGGATATAAAGGACCTAATCATTCTTGCGTTACGGCTTGTGCAACAGGCACTCACGCAATTGGCGATGCATATAGAATTATTGCTATGGGTGATGCTGATGTTATTGTTGCAGGTGGTGCGGAATCGGCTGTTAATCCATTGGCTTTAGCAGGGTTTTCAAGGCTTAGAGCTTTGGCTTCTAATTTTAATGACACTCCAACAAAGGCGTCTCGTCCTTGGGATAAAGATAGAAGTGGCTTTGTTATGGGTGAAGGCGCTGGTGCTGTTGTATTAGAAGAGCTTGAGCACGCAAAAGCGCGTGGTGCCAAAATATATGCAGAGATTGTTGGCTATGGTATGAGTGGCGATGCATATCACATTACAGCTCCATCTGGAGATGGCGCATATAGAGCGATGAAATCTGCTTGTGAGCATGCAAAAAAATCTGGCGTTGAGCTAAAAGATATTAACTATATTAATGCACACGGCACATCAACTCCTTTGGGCGATGTTGGCGAGCTTGATGCTGTTAAGAAATTGTTTGGTGAAGATATAAAAACGGTTTCAATGTCTTCTACAAAGTCATCTATTGGTCACCTTCTTGGTGCTGCTGGCGCTGTTGAAGCCGTGTTTAGTATTAAGGCAATTGACGAGCAAACTTGTCCTCCTACAATTAATTTGGAGAATCCTGAAGAAGCCGCTGAAGGTGTTGACTTGGTGCCAAACACTCCAAGAAAAAAACCAATTAATGCAGCGATGTCAAATTCTTTTGGCTTTGGTGGGACAAATGCGTCTTTAATCTTTAAGAAATATAATGGTTAAAAAAATTGCTTTAGTTCTGATAGTCGGAATGACTATTAGCATTATATGTTTTAATAAGTGGCTCAATCAAGATGGGCCACTTGTTGAGTCAAAAGTAGTAGAAATTAAAAAAGGCTATGGCGTTAATACTGTTGCTTTTATTCTTGAAAAAAACAATGTAATTAGGTTTCCTCTTATATTTAAGGCGCATATTTGGCTTTCTGATTATTCTAATAAAATTAAAGCTGGAGAATATGAATTTTCTCCAAAAATCTCTGTTGCTGAGGTTATAGATAAAATTGTTGAGGGAGATGTTAAGTATCATCAAATCACCATCCCTGAGGGCAAGACAATTGGCGAAATTATGTATATGATAGAATCGCACCCAAAACTTAGTGGAGAAATTAGCATTGATGTAAAAGAAGGTGAGATTTTGCCAGAAACTTATTCATTTAGCTTGGGAGATGACAAAAACAAAGTCATCAAAGAGATGAAAGAAAAAATGACGATAGCTCTTGATGAGGCATGGAAAAACAGAAAAGAGAATAAATACATTAAGAGCAAAAAAGATGCTATTATTCTTGCCTCTATTATTGAAAAAGAAACAGCAGTTGCCTCTGAGAGAGGGCTTGTCGCGTCAGTATTTATAAACCGTCTTAAAAAAGGGATGCGACTGCAGACAGACCCAACTGTAATATATGCAATTACAAATGGAGAGTTTAACTTTGGTAGAAAGCTTTATAAAAAAGACTTGCAATATGACAATCCTTATAATACATATAGATATTATGGACTTCCGCCAGGGCCTATTTGCAACCCAGGAGTAGAATCGATAAAAGCAGCTCTAAACCCAGATGTTTCAGAATATTATTATTTTGTTGCAGACGGAAAAGGAGGGCATAATTTTGCCAAAACTCTTAAAGAGCACAATAAAAATGTTTCAAACTGGAAAAAAGTTAGAAAACAATAATTGTGATTTATGAATTTTGGCAAGTTTTGTAACTAATAAAAACTTTAAGGAGTAAGAGAATGAAAAAAATAACACTTTGTTTGGTAATGACATTATTTTTTGCTGGCTGTGCAGTTGACCCATATACGGGAGAGCGCAAAGCATCTAAAACAGCATGGGGAACAGGACTTGGCGCTTTGGCAGGGGCTGGAATTGGCGCTCTTGTAGGCGGTGAAAAAGGTGCTTTGGTTGGCGCTGGTGTTGGTGCCGCAGCTGGGGCTGGAACAGGGTATTATATGGACAACCAAGCAAAGAAATTGCGCGCAGAACTGCTTGGCACTGGTGTTCAAGTAATGGAAGAAAACGGAAGAGTTAGATTGATTATGCCTGGTAATGTTACTTTTGCTAGTGACAGCGCTACCATTAACTCTGCTTTTCAACCTGTGTTAACGTCTGTTGCAAAAGTAATAAAAGAATATTCAAAAACTATGGTTGAAGTGTCTGGATACACTGATAACACTGGTTCTAGTGCTTATAACAATACTCTTTCTTTGCAAAGAGCAACTGCTGTGTCAAACTTTTTGAGATTAAGCGGTGTTTCTGCAAACAGATTGTTGGTTAATGGCTTTGGTTCTAAAAACCCAATTGCCTCAAACGCAACGGCAAGCGGCAGAGCAGAAAACAGAAGAGTTGAGATTGTATTAATTAATCAAAACTAGTAGCAAATTTTGCTCAAAAAAAGTGCGTTGACTATGGTCTGCGCACTTTTTTTATTTTGCTTGACTTTTAATATTATCGCGCTAAATTTATAGTTGTAAATTAATATAAACACATCTTTTAAGGAGGTAATAGTGCCTAATGGAAAAGTAAAGTGGTTTAACACCCATAAGGGATATGGATTTATTATCCCGCAAGAGAGTAATCAAGAAAAAGATGTTTTTGTGCATATTACAAAGCTTGAGAAAACAGGGATAAAAAAGCTTGTTGATGGGCAAAGCGTTGTTTATGACATATATGATGACAATGGCAAACCCGCTGCAGAAAACGTGAATATAATAGAGTAAAAAAAAGAGAGGCTTTGGGTCTCTCTTCTTTTATTATTGCAACCAGCTTTCTATTGCTTCGTCACTTGGAGTGCCTCCAGCATGAACCACCTTGCCGTCTATTACAACCGCTGGGGTAGACATTACTGAGTATTTCATCAAATCCATAATATCGTCAGATTTTTTTACATCAGCATTTGGCGCTTTTTCTTTGATTTTTTCATAAAGATTGTTGCAAGACTGGCAGCCTGAACCCAAAATTATAATTTCCATATTTTTATTCCTTTCTTAAATAATAGCGTTTAATAAATAGCCTGTTAAAATAAATGTGACAATTAAAAATACAACAAAGATAATTAACATTTCTTTTTTTAATATTTTAGACAACATCATAATCTCTGGCAATGATATTGCTGTTACAGACATCAAGAAAATCAACGCTGTTCCAACAGGCACACCTTTACCCAATAATGACGTTATAATTGGCACAACACCAGCGTGAGATGCATATAAAGGCGCACCAGCAACTGAAGCAAAAGGCACAGCCCATGGGTTGTCTTTGCTTAAGTATTGCTCAAAAAACTCTTGAGGCACATAACCATGAATCCACGCCCCAACAAGCAAACCCACCAACACGTATAATGCAATTGACTTAACTGTTGAATATGCAAAGCCGTTTGCATAAACAGCCAACTCTTTTGCCTTGTTCTTAAATGTCTTCTTTTCACCTGCGCAACAAGACGGAGGAGTAGGGGCACCCGTTGGATTAAACTTAACATATTTTCCAAGCCCAAACGCATCACACAAATAGCCTGCAATAATAGATATTATTGTCCCTGTTGCAACATAAACAAATGCAACAAATGGTCCTGCTTCGTCAAGCGCAAGCAACATAAATGCGGCAATTTCTGAGACTAATGGAGATGACACCAAAAACGCCATAGCCACACCAAAAGGCACCCCAGCAACAATAAAGCCTATAAATAAAGGGATTGAAGAACAAGAGCAAAACGGAGTAACAATGCCCAAAAATGCTGCCAATGCATATCCATACCATCTTGATTTGCCTGTCAAATAATCACGCACTTTTTCAGGACTAAGTTGCGCCCTAAAAAGCGAGATAAAAAAGATTAAGATATAAATTAAAACAAAAATCTTAAATGTATCTTCAATAAAAAAGTGAACCGCAGCACCCAAATGAGTTGCTTTGTCTAACCCCAATTGGGCAATACCCCAATCACCTAATTTTGTAAAAATGCTTAACATGTGCATCCTCCTTGATAGCAATCTTTTAATAAAAATTCTGCAACTTGTTTGATTGC
>CAYJIO010000012.1:0-15540 GCA_964370255.1 uncultured Azospirillaceae bacterium | reverse complement strand
ATGTGCCAGAGGCAACATTGATGATTATTGAAAATGCGCAACGTTTTGGGCTTGCGCAATTGCACCAATTACGCGGAAGAATTAAGCGTGGCAATAAGGCTGGGACTTGTCTTTTGTTATATGGGCATCCGTTATCTGAGGTGTCAAAACAGCGTTTAGAGATTATGAAAAAAACAGAAGATGGCTTTGAGATTTCTGAAAAAGATTTGGAGCTTAGAGGTGGTGGCGAAATGCTTGGTGTTAAGCAATCTGGATTTCAGGAGTTTTTGGTTGCAGATGTTGATTATCATAAAGACTTATTGTTAATTGCATATAAAGATGCAAAAATGATTTTAGAAACAGACCCTGAGCTAAAATCTGAACGAGGGCAAAACCTGCGCAATCTTTTATATTTGTTTGAAAAAGACAAGACAATAAAAACATTTAACGCCTGAGGGTGTGGGTCTTGATTATGGCAGGTTTATAATCATGCCGTCATAGGCAACGGCCACGTTGTCTGGCAGGGCTTGTGATAGCTCATCGTGGTCTACTTGGTTTGAGATGTGAGTTAGTATGGTTTGTTTGGGCTTTATTTCTTTTAGCCAGTTGCTTATTTGGTGCCAGTCTGTGTGACCGTTTGACAATGGTTTTAGGCCATTGTTGCACTCTACTATTAAAAGCTCTAGGTCTTTTAATTTTTGTTTTTGGTCTATGGCTAGCATTTCTAAGTCCATTACAATTGCAATGTCCTTGTGCCTAAAGACAGATGTTGTTAAGCGCCCGTGTTTTACCTGAAAGGTTTGCCATTGCAAGCCTTCAAACTCAAATGTTTCATTATCGCAAAAGACATTCCAAACTGCACCGCCTGCACCTTTTTCTTTGCTGTCTTTGAAAAAATATGGAAAGCAGGTTTTTATCTCATCATAAGTTGATTGGTGGCAAAAAACATGGATTTGTTTTTGCAAAATGTGGGCAGCCCGCCATAGCTCTGGCACAGCACAAATGTGGTCATAGTGGCCATGGGTTAAAAAAACAGCGTCTATATTTGTGATGTTATTATCATTTATTTGGCTTCTAAACTCTGGGGTTAAGTCAACCAAAATGCTTTTGCCATCAAGTTCTATAAAAGAGCTAGCGCGAGTGCGAATATTTTTTTTGTTGTCTTTGTTTTTTATGCCACCCCAAGCATTAAAAACATTTGGTGTGCCATATGCAGAGCCAGAGCCTAATATTGTTATTCTCATTTTCTTTCCTCAAAATATTTATAGCCTTGATACATTGATAAAACATCATACAAGGCGTTGTGTTCATCATGTCCAAGGTTTTTGATGTTTTGGTCTAGTCCCAAGGTCTTTGCAATTTTCCCAGAATTTATTTTTTGCTCTAAAACATCTATACCAATTTTTGCAAACTCTTCTTTAAAATAAGGGTGGATATTGATGTAGTTTAAGTTATCTTCTGCTAGGTTGTTTAGCCTTAGGTTTTCTTTTATTATATGCCCGTCTGCTAGAGGATTGCCTTCTCTTGGGTTGAACGACCAGCAGTCAAGCCCTTTGGCAAAGTTATAAAATTTGTTAAAACCTTCTGAAAAACTAATACCGCATTTTGCAACATCTTCATTATTTATGCCAGTTAGGTTTACAAACTCATCTGACAATAAAGGGTTTATGGTTGGTTTTATAAGGCATTCAAATTCTTCTATAATTTGCATGTTATCAATATTTAATTTTATGGCAGCAATTTGAACTATTTCTTTTTTCATCCACACCTCTGGCCAAAAGGTGTTGTTTTTTTTTGCCCACGTTGTGTATTCTGTATCAAATATTATTACTGTTGTCATGCTCCCTCTCAATAATGTTATTTTAGTTTATAAAATATAATTGTCAAATATTGAAAAGCATAAAATAATGATTATCTATAAGGTGTATATTTAACTTAGGAGATTTTTTATCATGAAAAATAAAGGACTATCAATTTTTACGCTGGCGATGATTAATGTTGCTGCCGTTGTGAGTTTAAGAGGCTTGCCTGCAGAGGCAGAATATGGGCTTTCTTCTATATTTTATTATGTGTTTGCAGCAATTTGTTTTTTAATCCCTGTGTCATTAGTGGCTGCGGAAATGGCAACAGGATGGCCACAAAAAGGTGGTGTATTCCGCTGGGTGGGAGAGGCCTTTAACCCCAAGATTGGCTTTATGGCAATTTGGTTGCAATGGTTGCAAAACTCTATTTGGTTTCCGACTGTTTTAACGTTTGCTGCGGTTTCATTGGCTTTTATTGGACCAGATGAGAGTGGAGATTTGGCGTTGTCTGCTAATAAGTATTACACGCTTGCAATTGTTTTGGGGGTTTATTGGTTGGCTACGTTTGCAAACTTTATGGGTGTTAAAGTTGCTGGTGCAATATCAAAATGGGGCGCAATGGTTGGAACCCTTATTCCTGGGGCAATTTTGATTTTGCTTGGGATTGGTTATGTGATTTGTGGCGGTGAGATTCAGATGCCATTAAAGTCATCAGAGCTTATTCCTGATTTGTCAAATTTTAATAACCTTTCATTAGCTGTTTCTATCTTTTTGTTTTATGCCGGTATGGAGATGAGTGCTGTGCATATTACAGAAGTTGAAGAGCCACAAAAGAATTATCCAAGAGCAATATTTTTGGCTTCTGCAATTACTGTTGCTTTGTTTGTGCTTGGCACACTTGCTTTGGGCTTTATTATTCCACAATCTGAGATTAACTTAACGCAAAGCTTATTGGTTGGTTATAATGATTTGTTTGCATATTTTAATATGCCATGGGCTGGGCATATTATGGCGTTCTTCTTGGCTATTGGCGTGTTTGCTGGTGTTTCTACTTGGGTTGCAGGCCCCTCTACTGGTTTATTGGCAGTTGGTAAAGCGGGTTATTTGCCAAAGTGGTTTCAGCATACTAACAAAGCCGGCATGCAAACCAATATTTTGTTTTTGCAAGCAGGCATTGTGACAATTTTGTCTGTTTTGTTTGTGTTATTGCCATCTGTGCAATCTGCATATCAGATGCTAAGTGCGCTTACAGTAGCACTATATTTGGTTATGTATATTTTGATGTTTGCAGCATATATCAAACTTAAAGTTAGCAAGCCAAATGTTAAAAGAAGCTTTGAAGCACCTTTTGGTTGGTTTTGGTCAATCTTGGGCTTGGTTGGGGCGGTAATTGCATTGATATTAAACTACTTTCCGCCTGCGCAAATATCAGTTGGAAACCCAAAAGTATGGGTTGCATTGTTAATCATTGGCACGCTTGTTGGCATGATTATTCCGTTTGCTATATATGCTTGCAGAAAAGATGAGTGGAAAAATGCAGAGTCTGATGTTGAACCATTTTCATACGAAATGAAAGGAAAAAAATAATGAAAAACTATGAAGTTAATGATGATATCTTTGCCTCAAATGAATTGAGTGGGGCTTTGCCTAAGTTTGATTTTCCAAAAAACGAGGAAAATGCTAATAGAGTGTATCAGGCAGTAAAAGATGAGTTAATGCTTGATGGCAACTCTCGCCAAAACTTGGCAACCTTTTGCCAAACTTGGCTTGATGATAATGTCCATAAACTTATGGATGATTGCATTGATAAAAATATGATTGATAAAGATGAGTATCCGCAAACAGCAGAGATAGAAGCACGTTGCGTGCATATGTTGGCTGATTTATGGAACTCTCCTGAGCCAAAAGAAACATTGGGGTGCTCTACAACAGGGTCATCTGAGGCAGCAATGCTTGGAGGTTTGGCTCTTAAGCGCCAATGGGAGGCAAGACAAAAAAAAGCTGGAAAACCAACTGATAAGCCAAACTTGGTAACTGGCCCTGTGCAGGTTTGCTGGCATAAGTTTTGTCGTTATTGGGATGTTGAGATTAGAGAAGTGCCAATGGCAGATGATCGTTTTGAGATGACTCCAGAGGAGATGTTAAAATATGTTGATGAAAACACCATTGGGGTTGTGCCAACATTGGGGCTTACATTTACTGGCAAGTATGAAGACGTAAAAGCGATTTCTGATGCTTTGGACAAGTATCAAAAAGACACAGGAATTGATATTCCAATTCACGTTGATGGTGCAAGTGGTGCATTTTTGGCACCTTTTTGCCAACCAGATATTAAGTGGGATTTTAAGCTAGAGCGTGTTAAGTCTATTAATGCATCTGGGCATAAATTTGGCTTGGCTCCGCTTGGTTGCGGCTGGGTTGTTTGGAGAACCAAAGAAGATTTGCCAGAAAATTTGATTTTTTATGTAAATTATTTGGGTGGAAATATGCCTACATTCGCGCTTAACTTCTCTCGTCCTGCAGGGCAGATTGTTAGTCAGTATTATAACTTTATTAGGCTTGGTTTTGAGGGCTATAAAAGAGTGCATTCTGCTTGCTATGATGTTACAAAATATTTGGCAACAGAGGTTGAAAAACTTGGCGTGTTTGAGTATTTGTCTGATGGCTCAAACGGTATTCCTGCGGTTACTTGGCGCCTTAAAAAAGGTGCTGACATAGGGTGCTCTTTGTATGATTTGGCAGATAGGCTGCGTATGAACGGTTGGTTGTCTCCTGCATATTCTATGCCTGCAAACGCAACAGATGTCGTTGTTATGAGAATCCTTGTAAAGCATGGCTTTTCTAAAGATTTGGCAAGCTTATATATTGATGACTTAAAACAATGCTTGGAGCATTTTAAGGATAACCCAATTATAAAACCAGCGATTAAGAAAGTTAACAACCACTCTGGGAGGTAATCTAAAAAAAGAAGGGCATTGCCCTTCTTTTTTATATTTCTTCTTTGTCATAAATACCAAAAATATCTGATTTTTTAACCCAGCCTTGCAGGCCTTGAAAATCTAATAAACAAAAGGCTTTATCTTTTGGGCATTCTTTTATTTCGCCAACTGCTCCATCTTCTACTTTTGCAATTACTTGAGAGTCTAGTGAAGCTCTTTTATAGATATTATTTTGACCTAGGGTTATTACTTTTGCCATTCTAAGAGATGATAACATTGCCTTATGAACCCAGCTTGCTTGACCGTCCCAATCTTTTATTTTTCTCCAATGTTCAAATTCTGCTACAACCTCTACTGGAGCGCCTTTTTGCATATATACCCATTCTATTGGATATCTTGACCCTGGGCCTGATCTGGCGTTAATTAAGTTTGAGCGAAGAGAGCTCATTCTTGGCAAATCTAAACTATCTGTTTGTTCTTGTGCTTTTAGTGGTGTTGCTACAAAAAAAGTTGCTAACAATACATAAAAAATCTGTTTCATTTCTTATCCTCTTAAAATATAATAGCGCATTATAAACAACAATGATAAATAAATGGTAAATAACTACATAAAAAATTTGATATCTGAAATAAATACCTTAAAGACAACACAAGATTTTGGCTCTGTTAGTGGTGTGCAAGGTTTATTTATTGAAATAAAGGGGATTAACGCAAAGCTTTCTATTGGTGATAGGTGCTTGGTTCATAATACACAAAACAAAAAAGTGCCTTGCGAGGTTGTTTCTTTTAAGGAGGATAAAATCCTTGTTATGCCATATGCATCAATTGAAGGCATTGGCAAAGACTGTAAAGCTGAGGTTATTAATGCAGCTCCTGTTATATATCCACACCCATCTTGGCTTGGCAGAATTATAAATGCCTTTGGAGAGCCAATAGACGGCAAAGGCCCTTTGTTGAAAGGCAATGTGCCATATCTGATAAAAGCCTCTCCGCCTCCTGCAGCTTTTAGGGACAGAGTGGCCGGAAAAGTTGACTTGGGGGTTAAAGCGGTTAATGCCTTTACAACAATTTGCAAAGGGCAGCGCATGGGCATTTTTGCTGGCTCTGGCGTTGGAAAGTCAACCTTGATGTCTTCTATGGCGCGAAATACTGATAGCGATATATCAATCATCGGCTTGATTGGAGAAAGAGGACGTGAGGCAAAAGAATTTATTGAAGATGTTTTGGGAGAAGACGGATTGGCAAAATCTGTTTTGGTGTTGGCAACATCTGATGAAAGCCCATTGATGAGAAGGCAGGCTGCATATACAACTTTGGCGGTGTCTGAGTATTTTAGAGATAATGATAAAAACGTGTTGTGTTTAATGGACTCTGTTACTCGCTTTGCTATGGCGCAAAGAGAAATTGCTCTTTCTGTTGGAGAGCCTCCTGCATCAAAAGGATATACTCCTTCTGTGTTTTCTGAACTGCCAAAATTATTAGAAAGAGCAGGCCCTGGGCAAGGAAGCGGCACAATAACAGGTTTGTTTACGGTTTTAGTTGACGGAGATGATCACAATGAGCCAATTGCTGATGCGGTTCGCTCAATCATAGATGGGCATATTGTGCTAGACAGAGCTATTGCTGAGCGCAACAGATATCCTGCGGTTAATGTCTTAAAGTCAATTTCTAGAACTATGCCAGATTGTAATGATGAAAGAGAAAACGCTATTGTTAATCAGGCAAGAAAATATATTGCAACGTATGAAGATATGGCAGAGCTAATCCGCCTTGGGGCATATAAAAAAGGCTCTAGCGCTGAGGTTGATGAGGCTATTTTTTATTATCCGCAGATTGAAGCGTTTTTGTCGCAAGAAAAAAATGAATGCTTTAAGTTTGAGGAATGCTATGATATTTTAGAAAATATCTTAAAAGATAAGCCAAGTGCATGAAAAACGCATTAAAGACATTATCTAGAATTAAAAAAAACGCAATAGATGAGCTTAGAAAAACCTTGGGCAACTTTTTTGAGGTGGAAAGTCAAATACAAAAAGCAATAGACTGCTTAGAAAAAGAATATATTAAAGAAAAAGAAGTTGCAAAAACAATGGATGTAAAGTATGATTTTGGAGCATATACAAAATATTATATTCAAAAAAAAGAAGAATTAAACAATGCCTTGCTTGAAATCAAGCAACAAATTAATATATTACAAGATAAAATAACAGACGAGTTTAAGGAGCAAAAAACTTTTGACATTGTTGATGAAAACAGAACAAAGGCAATGATAAAAGAAAATGAGATTAAAACTCAGAAGATGTTAGACGAGATTGCAACCAACTCATATATAAGGAGGAATAATTAAATGTTTGAGGCAATAAAACTACCATATAAAACAGATATTTTTGAACCTGCTATTTCAAAAGAGACTTTTGAATTTCATTATGGCAAACATTATCAAACATATTTAGATAACATCAACAAGATTGTTGAGGACAATGATGGGCTAAAAGGAAAATCAATCGAAGATATTATAAAATATTCTTATGACAAAGAAGACATGGGAGCAGTGTTTAATAATGCAGCTCAAGTATATAATCATGAGTTTTATTTTAATAACTTGCGTCAAATTTCAGATGATTTAAAAAACCAAATTATCTATGATTTTGGCTCGATTGAAAAATTTAAACAAGAGTGGAAAGTTGCTTCTTTGGCACAGTTTGGCTCTGGTTGGGTGTGGCTTGTTGAAAGCAAATCTGGCAAGCTAGAGATTATAAAAACATCAAACGCAAACACTCCAATTGCCCAAGGACAATCTCCTTTGATGACAATTGATGTTTGGGAGCACGCATATTATATTGACTATCAAAACAGACGTGGCGATTATGTTGATGCATATATGGATATTGTGCTAGGAAAATAAAGATTAAAATTAAGCGCCCAGTTAAATAGTTGGGCGCTTTTTTTTAATAGTTTAATAAGTCTTGAGCTTGGGGCAAGTTGTTTGAGATTGGGTAATAATAATATACCAAACTTGCTAATGCCACGCAAACAACAGGCAAGACAACCTTTTCAAAAGGAAAGTGAGGTTTGCCGTTTTTTTTCTTCATATATTGATACCACTTGCCTGACAATATTAACACCAAAGCGCCTATAATTGTTGATAACAAAAATGGGTCTATAAAGCCTAAGATGCTTGGGTTGTAGCTCATCTCTGATATATACATAAAGCCAACCATAGCAACTGATGAGATGATTAAAATAGAATCTCTAAACTTGAAGTTCCAATTTTTTTTGTTAAACCAAATAATCATCCAATAGCCAAGCAAGGCTAATAAAGCCCCTGCCCAAACGCCAACGACACCGTCATCAACGCCTAAGCGTCTGGCAATTTCTAATGATGCGCCAATTGCTATGGTGCAAACTGGGCAGGCTGGGTTTGCGTGTGCTGCTGATATAAAAAACATTAAAACAATCCTTTCAAGTCAATTTTATCTTTTATAGAATCTGTAATTTTATCTAAGTTTTCTTTTGCAACGTTTTCAAACTCTTTTTGAGCAATTGAGGTTACTGATTGCGTTGTTTTTTCTATAATTGCATCTAAGATTTTTGCAATTTGTTTTTGAGGATTGCCGTCAAAGTCTGTGATAATTATTTCTGGCAACTCAACGCTTTGTGGTTTGATGTTTGGCAGGCTCATATCAACTTTTGCTTTTGATAAAACAAACTTTTTGATTATGACTTTTTTTGGGGCTTTTTCTTCTTTTGCAGAAACACTTTGTGTTTTTTGAGTTTGTGGCAAGTTTTTGTTGATGTTTGCTTGCAAGGTTTTTATGTTGTTTTGTTGCAAAGACAAAGCCTCAAAAGTAATAATGGGTTTGTTAACTATGATTGAGTTTATGATAATTGTGTCTGTTGCAACAGACTTGGTGTCTATATCAACAGATATATTTTCTAAGTCAAAGATATTTTTTTCTTGATATCCTTTTGGGTTTGCAACACTAAGCTTTGTAACAGATGCGGTTCCTTTTGTTAAAGAAAGGTCAAAGCCTTGCATAGAAACTTCTGTTCCTGTGATTTCTGAGCCATATTTGTTAACAGCTTTTTTTACGATAAAGCCAATATTAAAATAAATGACGGCAACTATTGCAATGATTGCAATAAGAGTGATTAATAAAATTTTTTTCATTTTTGCTCCTATTTTGTTATGAATTTATGTTTATATGTATATCTTAAATTTAATTTTGTAAATACAATTATTTTGAGCCGCGCAAAAAGTCATCTCGGCTCATTTTGCTTTTGCCTTGTTTTTGAATGACCTCAATTTTTATTGCTTTGCCATCTGCACAAACAAATGTTAATGGCTCATTTGTTGGCTCAGTTACGATTGCGTTATAAATTTTATATCTAATATCATCTTGTTCATAATACAAAAAGCCAAAGGCTTTGATTTTTCTTATTATTACATCTGATGCATCTGATAAATTAAGCTTGGTTTCTTGTTTTTCAATCTTATGGGCATAGTTTGCGTGGCTATCATCTTGTTTTTGCGGAATAATATTATTTAAATTTGCCAAGGTTTCAACAATCAACTTGCCTCCAAGCTCTGCCATTTGGTCGTGGACTTCTGATCCGGCTTTATTTTCTATGTTTATTTCTTCTATTAAAAGCATATCACCCGTATCTAACCCCTCATCCATTTGCATAATGGTGATGCCTGTGGTTTTATCCCCTGCCTCAATTGCTCTGGCTATTGGGGCAGCACCACGCCAACGCGGCAAAACAGAGCCATGTATGTTTATGCAACCTTTGGGGAACGCTTCTAGCGTGTGTTTCGGCAAGATTAAGCCGTAGGCACAAACGACGCCGGCGTCTGCTTTTGGATAGTCAAAGACTTGTCGCAAAGATTTTGGGTGACGAATCTCAATGCCATTTTCTTCTGCAAAGATGTGAATCGGCGATTTCTGTATCTTTTTGCCTCTGTTTGCTTCTTTGGGCTCTTTGGTATATACACAAACAACTTCATGATGCAAAACAAGCTGTTTTAATGCTGGCAAGGCAAAGTGAGGAGTGCCAAAAAAAACTATTTTCAATCTTCTTCTCCTAGGCGTTGTTTTTCTAGCTTTTTTAATAGCATTTGTCTTTTAAGTCTTGAGATTCTGTCGATATATAAAATGCCATCTAGATGGTCTAGCTCATGCTGAATGACAACTGCGTCAAAATCTTCAAACTCTTTTATTTGCGCAACTCCATTTTCATCTAAAAATTTGACTTTTATTTTATAAAAACGCTCAACCTCGGCACTTTGGTTTGGCACAGATAGACAACCTTCTTCAAAAATTTGCATATCTTGGGATTTTTCTATAATCTCTGGGTTTATTAATGCCATTGGCTCTTTGGGCAGGCTTATGCCTTCTTCATCTTCTTTGCGCAAAGACAAATCAACAACAATAACACGCTTTAAGACGCCAACTTGTGGAGCTGCAAGCCCTATTCCTTTGGTTTTATACATTGTCTCAAGCATATTTTTTATAAAATCCTTTAAGTCTTGGTCAACGGTTTTGACAAGAGTTGACTTTTCTTTGAGGACTGGATGCGGATATTCTAAGACTTTTAATAGCATTAACGAACTGCCTTTGCAACTTGGTCTAAGATTGCGTTTATTACTTTTGGCTCATTTTTTGAATAAAAACCATATGCAACGTCAAGATATTCTTTGATGATGATGCGAGGGTCTATTTCTGTTGAATAAACAAGCTCATAGCATGCGCATAATAAGATTGAGCGCATAATGCCGTCCATTTTTTCAAGCTCTGCGCCGTCATGCAAAAATGTTTTTAGGCTTTGTTCTATTTCTTGCTTTTTTAAGTGCATATCTCGAGTTATTTTTGCAAAATATTGGTTATCAAAGTTTGCAAGTTCTATAATGTCTTCATTTTCTGATAATGTAAATCTGCCAACGTTGCCGTCAACAAAGTCTTTGACGACTTCATCAACGCTTATTTGAGCAAAGTCAATCATATATGTAGCTTGGACGAAAGCCAGTCTAGCGCTTGATTTTTCTTGAATTTTTTTTGATATAAATTTTTGCATTGTGTTTTTTCCTTTGTTTATATTGATGCACCAAATGCAAGCAAAAGTCAAGAGGAATTTGATTTTTGGCGATGAGTGATTTGGATTGTTGCGAATCGGGAATGGAGGTGGGGGGAGGAAAGGAAATCTGAGCTGAGGGCAACATTTCCTCCCCCTTGAGGGGGGAGGATTAAGGTGGAGGTGATATGTTAATTTATAACACTCAATTCGCTCAAGCATAGCTTGGCTCTTAAATTACACCCCCCATCGGTGGTGATGCCACCACTTCCCCCGCAAGGGGGGAAGACGACTTTCGCAGAGGAATGACAATTATTATAACTACTCCGCCATCGACGCCTGCGGGACGGTAGACGTGTGCCCTATAATATGGATAATTGGCACATGGATTCCCGATCAAGTCGGGAATGACGGGCTGGAGGTTGTGTCATCTTCGTGCACCCCTCTGTGTCATCTTCGTGCCCCCTCTGTGTCATCTTCGTGCCCCTCTGTGTCATCTTCGTGCTTGACACGAAGATCCAAGTGCAAAAAAATCCTTATAATCATAGATGGGTTTCACACCTCAGACGGTAGACCTGTACCCTACAACGAAGGAAAATGTTTTTTGTCAATTTTTGAAAAAAAGAGTTGCATATTATTTTTTTTGTGTTATAAATGAGTTGAAAATATTTATTTATTAATTTATTAAAATAAAAAACTATGAAAAAAATTATTTTTTGGCTGCTTACTGCGATAGTAGTGACTGCCGTGTGTTCGACTTTTTTTGCTTGTGATAAGGGTGATGACCCTATTCCAGAGCCTAAAAAGGAAGTGATTAAAGTTCCCACAACTGAAGTGCCTGCGAATTCGTTTTTTCAGACGAATAACGTTAGCAACTTCGTTGAAGAAGGAATTGAGTATATCGTTGTTCTTGTTAATGATGACAAGGCGATGAGTATTGGGATTACGCCTGCGGTGACAAAGGCTGAGAACGTTGTTTGGGATGTTGGGGATGTATTGCCTTATGTTGAGGCGAAAGTACTCGTTGATAGTCTGAACAGGAATCTTGAAGGAAAAGCTCCTTGGAAGAATTTGCAACCTTGGTTGCGCAATGAAAAATACTTCTGGAAAGCTGACAATGCAGATGGCATGCATTTGTTTATTGACGTGAACGGATTAACCTCTGAAGAAGATTATGCTTATGGAGCAGGAACTGCTAGCTTTGACTTTGAAAACAACCAAAACTTGATTGTTGATCATAATCTCTTGGATGAGCCAATTGAGCTTTCTTTGGGTGAAAATGGCACGACTGGTGTTGTGATAACTTCTGTTGTGTTGGAGGAGGTTGAGCAGCCGTTCTTTGTAACTGATGAGACTTATGGTTATAATCCTTATATTATTTCCCTAAACATTCTGTACTCAGAAATAAGGGCTGATGGCACAGAAGAACAAGGATCTGTGAGAGTTCAGCGAGAGGCTGAAGTTACAATATCCGGTTATGAAGGTAGAAGCGATATTGATATAACAGCTTTAGCCATAAACAGAGATGATAAAGGAAAACATATCTACTTTGAGGATAATATGGGAATTTCTGAAATTGGTGATATGATTGTATTAGTTGATGGTGCTGATTATTTAGTAGAAGGGTTTACCATAAAATATACCTACAAAGGTTATGATGAAACTACTAAACTAATAATTGCTGGACAAGAACTTGAAGTTAAATTACCTCAAGCAAAAGTTAACTATTTATGCTTGGCTATTCACTCATATAGAACAGAATTGATTGTTCACGACGTATTTTTTGAGTTAAATGGCACAATCATAGAATCTCAATTAGCGTGCATGATCAAAAGATAATAACTGAAAAAAGCGATGATTGCAAAATCATCGCTTTTTTCTTTAATTACTCTTTATACATTTTATAAAAATTTATAAAGAGGTATGCCCTCATATAACAAGTACTAGACATACTGCTACATAGGTGCCCTGCATACTCCACAATAGCGGGTAGGACATTTAATGTTTTCGACGTATCTACAACTTCCACCTTCACATAATACACAATCAACAGGGTACACCAAGAAGGTTGAATCTACGCATCTTACACGAGCATCACTCTGTGAAGATCCATATCCAATTGGGCTCATAGAAGAAACCGCATTGTGCATACCACTATTTGAACATGTGCGAGAGTCAGGTATTTCACATTTGCCGAATACACAATCTGTGCCTTCAGGACATTTGGGGCCTGAATACCAAGTTTTTGTCCCTGAGCAACCTGACTCATTATATAAAGACTGAGTTATCTTGCTTGCACCACAACCAGGGTCAATTGGACTTGTGTGACCAGATGGTGCAGATTTCAGAGTGCAGGTTGGGGCAGAGTTACATTTATATCTTGTGCCGCTACCGCATTTTAAGCTACATGTTGAGGCAACACCATATTGACAACTTGACGATGATGTTTCACCAATACATGTCTCTGTGCAGGTTGGGGTATTTGGAACACAACTACCTCCTGATATCATTGTCCACCCATTCTCGCAGGTACAATCTTTATACATTCCGTTGCAAGAATCGCTAGGATTTTTAGCCACTTGTTTGTACCCATCGCATTTGGAGTTATACCCTGTGCAGCTTGGGGCAGAGTTACATTTATATCTTGTGCCGCTACCGCATTTTAAGCTACATGTTGAGGCAACACCATATTGACAACTTGACGATGATGTTTCACCAATACATGTCTCTGTGCAGGTTGGGGTTGATGGACAAGAAACTGAGCAGTAACCACTTCTGTAAACACCGCCATTAGCTTCACAAACAGATGGTCCTGCTGAGCATTTTTCTCCGAAATAGTCTGAAACACAAAAAACTGAGCATTTTTTAGGGTCTTGTGGGCAAGTGTTACCTTCGCAGTATTGCCAACCACCTCCGCAATCATAATATCCTGTGCAAGATTCATCACATCTTTGGTAATAAGTTGCGCCGTTTTTCTCACAAGTGGCACCACCTAGTGTGCCGTTACAGTTTGATGATGTGTGAGTATAACCACATTTATCTTGGCATCTTCCGCTTATGCACTCTTGGTTCCAACTGCAACTTTCACTTGAATACCAAGTTGTGTATCCTGTGCCGCAAGCTTGGTCTGCATAAGTTTTTTGAGACTTTGATGAGGCATTACAGCCAGGATTGCTTGAATTTGGATAGCCAGATGGGGCAGATTGCGCTGTACAACCCTCGCACTTGCCATTAACTAATTTATAGCCAATATAGCATTTTGTGCACGTTTTGCAATATTTTGCACTTGTGCTTATTTTGCCTGAGGCATTACAAAAGTTTGCTGAGGTTACTGCTGTTGTCGCATGAGATTGACAACCAGTAAGGTTGCCTGTTGAATATTCATAGCCTGATGGGCAAGAAATGCTACTTGAGCTATTGTCACAACTTGTGTTATCTGCGCTTATAATGCCATAAGAGCATGTTAGATTGCAAGTTGATGCGCCTGCTGTTGTATATTTGCAGTCTGTGCACTCGACGCAAGTGTCTATGGATGTTGCTTTCGTAACGTTACTTGCTGTTCCCGCTGGGCAAAGAATTTTTGTGCCTGGCTTTTCGTCT
Organism: uncultured Azospirillaceae bacterium; assembly: GCA_964370255.1. GTDB lineage: Bacteria > Pseudomonadota > Alphaproteobacteria > RF32 > CAG-239 > JAWXUC01. The sequence goes on along the minus strand of CAYJIO010000012.1, from coordinate 1,151 downwards.
CCTGTAACATTCTCACCTGGACAATAAGCCCCTTTGGGGCAATTTTTGCATGAGCTCTCATATCTATTTCCTGTACTTGTATTATATGTGCCAGCTGGGCAGACTGTGCACTCTTCATGACCGTCTGTATCTTTATATGTGCCTATAGGGCATTTTACACAGTTGCCATTTTCATCAGCTGTCTCACCGAAAGTGCAGTCAACTTTAATGTTGTCTTCTGGTGTATAGATTGCGCCATTATCTGGGCAAACATCATCTTGATTTTTTAGGTCTTCAAGGTTCTCAACTTTCACCCAGTCGTCTGGGCATTTGCATTCTGAATAACAATTGCTATAGCCGTCTTTTAATTTGCCAATTTTTGGTTTTGCGCAGCTTCTGATGTCTGTTGAGCAATGAGTGGACTTCATGACAATTTCACCCATCAAGGATAAGTCACCAGCCTCTGTCTTTTCAACAAAGTTTGCCTTTGGCAGAGGAGTGTCTTCTGTGCCGAGTGAAACAACAGCAGCTTGCAAATTTATTGCAAATCCGCATAAAAATGTTAATAAAACATATAGATAAATTCTTTTTTTCATGGCTAGTCCCTCCACTTTTGTGCACATAAATATATATATATTATATATGAAATATGCTATTTGTCAAATAAATTTGCCCTTTTTGTGGAAAATGTCATAAAACTGTAACAATTGGATTTTTGGGATGTGGAATGCGTGATTATTAATCGCCTCAATAAATCACGCCATGTGACAAAAAACTGTAGCGGCGAGCAGTGCTCGCCACTGTGGCAAGCAATGCTTGCCGCTACAAAAGAAGGTAGCGGCTTTATAACCACCCACCACATCGACGCCATCGGGACGGTAGACCCGCCCCCTACAAGTGGAGAGGATTAAGCTGGGGGGGGGATATGTTGAATTGTAACATTTAATTCGCTCAAGCATAGCTTGGCTCTTAAATTATACCCCCCATCGGTGGCGTTGCCACCACTTCCCCCGCAAGGGGGTGAAGAAAAGTATGGGTGATTATTAATCGGCTCAATAAAAAAATGTAGGGGGCGGGTCTACCGCCCCATTATAACTAACCTGTCTTGGCTTGCGCACTGCGGCGGGAGCAAGCCCCCACCCTACAGTTAAAGAGAAACGCTATTTTATACC
>CAYJIO010000011.1:0-15974 GCA_964370255.1 uncultured Azospirillaceae bacterium | reverse complement strand
CAAGTGTTTGAGTAGGAGCATTAACGCCAGTGCTATCAGTTTCAAGTGTTTGAGTAGGAGCATTAACGCCAGTGCTATCAGTTTCAAGTGTTTGAGTTTGAGTAGGAGCAGCAGTATTATCTCCTTGATGTTCATAAAACTTAAAATCTTTACCCGAATCTCCACCAGTTTCTGGAATTAACTCAGAAGTTTCTTCTACAGATGCGTCAGAGCAGCTAGATGCCAACACAGCAAGACTTGCAACTGCAAAGACTCCAGCCGCAGTCATCAATTTTTTCTTTGCAGATACTTTATCTACACCGTTCATAAAATCTTTCATTGCTTCTGCACCCATTTTAAAGTTGGCCTTCATACCATCTCTAAAATCTTTTTTCATAACAGTATATGCAGTATTTGCAATCATTGCAATCGTATTACCTCTTAAAGAAGCAGCAAGGGCATTAACACTTGCATCTCTAAATTTTTTATCCTTAAACTTATTAAGAATGCCTTTAAGACCTTTTTCTTTTACAAAACCTTCTTTCTCTTCAAAAGTCTTGTTAGCTTCATAAAGTTTATGAAGCGCCATAGATACTCTATAACCACCATAAACAGCTGCAAAAGGAGCGCAAACCATGCTACCACCAATAGCAACCGCTTTTGCTGTTAACGGATTACTTCTTTCCATCTCATCGCACCAAGCAAGAGCTTCATTTGCGGCTTTACCAAATCTAACACCATGTTCACCAGCTTTTGAAATCCAAGTTTTAAGTTTATTTTTGCTAGCCATAGCAACACCATAAGAAACACCTAATATTTCTTCTTTTGATGGCAAAACATTAAGTTTTGCATAAATATCTTTTGCTGACTTCCCTTTTTCAACCATTTCTTTAATATTAAAAAAGTTTTTTATAGCTAAATTTTCATTCTTAAATGCATCTTTTAACTTAGTATTTAAAACTGCTGCATAATAATCTATTGCAATCTTCTTTCTCTCTGTAGCTCTTACTTCTGTAAGAACTTCTTTTGTAATAGGCTTTTTTGAAATTGCCAAATTCATGATTGCAATTTTTTCACTTGCATCATCTAACAAATCATTTACATGATAAAACTCTCCTTTTTTGACAGGAGTCGTTTTTGCTAATCTTAAAGCAGCTTCATATCTTTCAGCAACCTCTGGTCTAAATGCAGATTCATCTTTTGCAAAATAAAATTCTGCCAAATCATAAACTTTATTTTCAAAATTTGGCTGCACAGAGTCTTCTCTTAAATATGCTTTAACATTTTTCAAAGCTTCAACCGCTTGAAAACCACCTTCTTTCTCAAGCGCAACTTCAATTTTCCAAATCTCTGCTCTGCTTAAGTTTTTAAATTGCCCGTTGTTTACAAGCTCAATTATATTATTAAATTCCATGTTTATATCCCTCAATTTGTTTAAGTTACAAGCAATATAACACAAAAAAATATTTAAATCAAGTCTTTTTTTGTCAATTTCTTTATTTTTTGCAAATTTTCTTGAAATTTCTTAAAGCTAATACTCAGCACACAAGAAATATAACCCACAAGCAGGCGCACAAACAGGTGCTTCCTTCCTATTTCTTTTGTCCAAAAATGTTTTTATATCACAAGGCTTATAGCGCCCTGCCCCAACCTCTTTAATAGCACCAACCATATTACGCACCTGATTATGCAAAAAAGATTGCGCTTTTATATATATTTCAATATCATCGCCATTTTTAGTTATCTCAAAAACATCAATTGTTTTTATTGGGCTCTTTGCCTGACAAGCCGCCGCCCTGAAAGAAGAAAAGTCATGTTGTCCAACAAAATATTGACATGCCTCTTGCATAGCTTTTATATCCAAAGGATAAGACACATGCCAAGCCCTTTGTCTTGCCAATGCAAGGGGCGCTCTTCTATTTATAATCTTATAGACATAACTTCTTGATTTTGCTGAAAACCTTGCATGAAAATCATCATCAACCTTTTCAGCTCTCAAGACCACAACACTAGCATTCAATTTTCTTAAATGATAATTAAGTCCCTCAACCAAATTATATTCTAAAATATCTTTATTTATAGCAAAATGCGCTGTCATTTCAATAGCATGAACGCCAGCATCAGTTCTGCCGGCGCCATAAACATCTACTTTTTCTTGGCAAAAATTATAAATTGCAGCCTCCAAAAAACCCTGAACACTATCTCCTTCTGGTTGTTTTTGCCAACCCAAAAGATTTGTCCCATCATATTCTACAAAAATTTTATACACTATTCTGCCGCAACCAAAAAGTCTTTTATATTATCTTTTTTTTTAAACCCCAAGGTTTCTTGCACTTTCCAGATTACCTGAAGAGCATCAAAGGCATTTTGCCCCGTAATTCTGGGGGTTTCCTTGCCATTGATGCAGTTAACGAAGTGGCTTAATTCTGCCAGCAGAGGCTGATTACTAGGGATAAAAAGTTGCTCCACTGATCCTTTTAAGCCATATTTTGCCCACTCAGGTATTTCTTCTTGATTAACATAAGAAGGTCTTCCTTGAGAGTGAACATTAATACTTTGATTAATAAAATCCATATCAATAAAGTTTGTATCAGTTGTAACAGACAATGTTCTAACTCTTGCTTGCGTCATTCTACTTGCTGTAACATTTGCTGTTGCACCGTTTTCAAACTCTAATAGTGTTGTAATATATTCGCTTCCTGTTGGTCTAAACTTGTTTTTAACACAGCTTGCCAACACATTTTTAACCGGAGACTTAACCAAAGACTGAATAATTTCAATATCATGTATCATCACATCCATTGCAGCATCAACGTCTAAAATTCTGTCTACATAACCCATTCTTTGCGCCGTTAATGAACAAATTTTTGAACTATCTTTTAATATTTTTGACAATTGCTCAACCGCAGGATTAAATTGCTCAATATGACCAACCAATAAAACCGCACCAGACTTCTCAGAAGCTTCAATAAGTCTTTGGCATCCCTCAGGGGTTGTTGCCAAAGGTTTTTCCATTAATGTATGAATTCCTTTATTTAAGAAAAACTCCCCAACGTCTGCATGGGTAACAGAGCTTGAAACAACACTAACAGCATCAACACTGTCAGCAACTTCTTCCAAAGAGTTAAAAACCTTAACCCCAAACTCTAAAGCCACTTTGTTTGCTTGCTCTTCATTAATGTCATAAACGCCAACCAAATCAACGGTGTGCATATTTTTATATGTTTTTATGTGGTTTTTACCCATAGAGCCACAGCCAATAACGGCAACTTTTAATATATTTGTCATATTTATCCCTTTTTATCCCTAATAAAATTAATTTTAATTTGACTCTATACTAATTTTATATAAAAATCATATAAAATCTTGTTACAATTTATTACATTAAAAAAAGAGGCACTATGAAACACATCACAATCGCAATAATAGCTTGTTTTTTAACAATCTCATGCTCTTCAAAAAACAATCCACAACCTCAAACAAAAGAAGTTGTTTCATATATTTCAGAAAACCCCCAAACCCCTTTTGAGGTTTATAATGCTATGGCAAGAGCCTTAAAATATAACCTAAAGTCAGCAATTTCAGAAAACAACAAAAAAGTTGCCATGTTAACAGAGGCCAAAAAACCACAACAAAAACTTGCAATCTTTGTCACTCCCAAGGAAAAGCAAGATATGTATAGCGCATATCAAAACTTAAATGCAGCAATCCTAATAGCCCAAGACAATCCTTCAGCATATTCAAAAAACCTAGCACAAAGCTTAATGCTTGCAGGTGCAAGCGCATATAACAAAGCAGGATTCGCAAAAAATACAAGCCTTGATATAAAAAGAAGCATAAAAATCCAAAAGCTTGAGCTTGAAAAAATAAACAAAAAAGAAACTCAAACAAATAACCTCTCAAAAATAGATGAAACAAGAAAAGAAGCATTAGAACTATATCTATTAAAAATGGACAAATTACAAGAAAAACTACATCAAGATATTTTGCACTTTAACAACCTAGAAAGCTTAAATACAGATCACGTCAAATTTGGCTCAAAAAAATATTTCAATGCAAAAAACCTAAAAAAAGAATTTACGGTTGAAGACTTTGAAAACCTTGCCCAAGAAAACGGCGTTATATATAACGTTGCGCAGACCAAAAACGCAATTGCCAAAAAATTTCCCTCTGCCTCAAGAATAAATATGGACACACAAGCATATAAAAACAAAACTCTACAAGATGAAATAATTTTTGAAGCCCTCCAAACAAGTAAAGATTTGCTAGAGCAAAAAGCAACCATAAACCAAGCAAAATTATTGCAAATAAAGCTAGGTTTTTATCTCACAAAACTCTTAGAGCTAGAGGCAATCAAGGCAAATCAGATATATATAACAAAAACAAAACTATACAACCAAACAAAAAAAGACAGAAGCCTTAAAAACCAAGAGCTAAAAGCAAAAGCAGAAATGCTAAACGCTCAATATAACAAAAATAACGCACAAGGAGCATTTGTAATAGCAATCCAAAACCTATACTTCATTACAGACCCTATTAGTTTTGACAACAATTATCTCAATAAAGCCGTAGGATTATTGGCAAAAGACATCAAAAAACAAATCTCTCTAAATACCTCAAAATTAATGGCAACAGATAATTATAAAACGTTTCAAAAAAAGCCTATACCTGCAATAAACAAAGCACCGCAATGGGCAGACCCTTCAAAAAACTGGTTAAATGATACAATAAAGGATTATAAAGATTAATATGACAAAAAAAACCTTATTGATATTATTTTTATTATTTGCCCCTACTCTGTCTTTTGGGCAACAACCAAGCGCATCAGAATTAAAAAAAATAGAAGCAAGGGCAAAGCAAAAAAATGTTGAACAAAAAAACCTAGAAAAAAAAGCCTCAGAAGTTGCATCAGACATAAAAATCGTCTCAAAAGAAATGATAAAAACCGCAAAAGCTATTCAAAACAATGAAAGCAAATTATCAAAAATGGAACAAGAGCTTGAAGAACTAAAAGAGAACCTTAAAATTGCAGAAGACAATTTTATAACTCAAGACCAAAATCTAATAAAAACACTAGGAGCACTAGAAAACCTTGCCCTAAAACCAACAGAGGCTCTTTTTGTGCAACCCTTAAACCCTGTTGAAATCATCAGAAGCGCCATTCTTTTAAGAGAATCAGTCCCACACCTAGAAGAAAATGCAAAAAAAATCAAACAAGAACTACATAATATAGAAATAAAGAAAAAAAGAATAGAAACCCAAATAAAAAGAATTTCTATTAGCAAAAACAAAATGCAACAAGAACACTCAAATATGACAACGCTTGCTCAAAAAAAGAAAAACTTGCAAAAAAGCCTAAAAATAAAATCAGAAAAAACCAAAGAAGAAGCAGAGCGCCTAGCATCTCAAGCAAAAGATATAAGAGAGCTGTTTAACAAGATTGAAAAACAAAGAAAAGCAAAAGAGCTAGCTCAAGAACAAGAAAGACAAAAACTAGCATCAACAGCTCAAGAAAAAAACATGGGCACAAACCAATCTTATAAGTTGCATTCTAAAAAAAGCCATAATATCATAGACAGCAACGCATTTCAGGTTGCAAAAGGCAATATATCTATGCCTGCAATTGGCCATATAACAACAACTTTTGGGCAAGAAACAAAAAAAGGATTGCACTCAAAAGGCATAACAATTCAAACAAGAGCAATGGCACAAATAACCGCTCCGTTTGATGGCAATGTTATGTTTGCAGGGCCATTTAGAGGCTATGGCAACTTAATTATTATAGATCATGGCGGCGGCTATATCAGTCTTTTATCTGGACTAAAAGACATAAGCTGTGAGCTAGGGCAAGACCTCCTTGCAGGTGAGCCAATTGGCACAATGCCACAAACGCAATCAAGCCAACTATATCTAGAAATTAGAAAAAACAACAACCCATTAAACCCACTTCACTGGATAAAAAAAGGATAATCAGATGAAAAAAACATTATTATTAGCTCTAATAGCAAACTGCATAGCAATAAATTCTTATGCCAAAGATAATAAAGAAGAGCCATCAACCTATGAGCTATTAAACCTATTTGGTGAAGTAATGGAAAGCACAAAAGAGGTTTATGTTGAAGATGTTTCTGACAAAAAACTAATAGAAGCAGCAATTAACGGAATGCTATCTTCTCTTGACCCTCACTCAAGCTTTTTGGATCAAAAAGATTTCAAATATATGACAGAGCAAACCAAAGGCAAGTTTGGCGGCCTTGGCATAGAAGTAACAATGGAAAATGGCGTCGTAAAAGTTGTCTCTCCAATAGATGACACTCCTGCTTTTAAGGCCGGACTAAAATCAGGTGATTACATAACTCATTTAGATGGCACATCTGTAATTGGCATGACACTTAACGAGGCTGTTGAAAAAATGCGCGGCAAAATTGGCAAAAAAATAAAACTAACAATTGCCAGAAAAAACGAAAAACCATTTGATGTTACCATAAAAAGAGAAGAAATTAAAATAAAATCAGTAAAATCAGAACAAAAAGATGACAATATATTCTATATAAGAATTTCTTCTTTTAATGAAGAAACAGACAAAATGACAAAGCAAGCATTTGAAAAACAAAATAAAAAAGAAAAAATAAAAGGCATCGTCCTAGACCTTAGAAACAACCCAGGAGGCCTTTTGGATCAAGCCGCATCAGTCTCAGACTTATTTTTAGAAAAAGGAGAAATTGTTTCAACTCGCTCAAAAAAACCAGAAGACACTGTTAAAATAAGCGCCACAAAAGGAGATATAACAAACGGCCTACCAATTGTCGTTCTTATAAATGACGGCTCAGCATCAGCCGCAGAAATCGTCGCAGGCGCTTTGCAAGACCATAAAAGAGCAATTATCATTGGTCAAAAATCATTTGGAAAAGGCAGTGTTCAAACTGTGGCACCTCTAGGGCAATATGGCGGAATGAAAATAACAACCGCAAGATACTACACGCCTTCTGGCAGATCAATTCAAGCAAAAGGCATTGAGCCAGACATCATTGTTGAACCAGCAATTCTAGAAACCCTAGAAAAAGGATACACAAGAAGTGAAGCGGAGCTTAAAAACGCCTTAAAAAATGAAGAAGACACAAAAAATAAAGAAAAGAAAAAAGAAAGCATTGAGGACTATCAGTTATTAAGAGCAATAGATCTTGTAAAAGCATTAAGCTTATATAACAAAGGAGAAGAAGTTGCCAAATAAAAGAAAAAAACTTCTATTAATAATCCCAATTGGAATATTATTTGTTGCAATAATAACCATGAGCGGATACTTTTTTGCCATAAGCAAAAACAAGCCCAGATATCAAAGTAATGTTGATAAGCTTATGTTTGACACAAAAAATAAGCCTCCAAAGTTTTTGTTAACCTTGCCAAACAAAAACAACATCAATAATATAAAAAACACAATAATTTCAGACTCCAAAGAGCAAGAAAAAATAATTTTAGAGTTTGATAACTTAAAAAACATTCCCTCGTTGGCAAAGCTCCCCCCCCAACAAGAAAAAACACCTCTAGAAGTTATCTCAAAAGCAGATACAAAAAAACCTTGGAGCTATTACTCAAAGTCATACACCGCTCCTCCAAACTTTTATAAAATTGCAGTTGTAATAAGGTCTGTTGGATTAAACTCAAACATTTTTGAAGAAATTTTAAGAACAATGCCAGAAAACATTAGTCTATCATTTTCTCCATACGCAAACAACAAAGAAGACCTAATAACACAAGCAAGAAAACATGGGCATGAAACATATCTAGACCTATTGTTTGGCTCTAGCGAAATAACAAATTTTGACAGAGGGCCAAAAACCCTAAACCCAAATGCAGATATAAAAGACACCATAAAATTAGTAGACACATATCTCAAAGAAAAACTTGCCATAGGCGGTTTTATAACCTCGACTGCAACAGGAAACGTAATCGTTGATGACAAAAAAGTAAGCAGTGTCTTAAACCATATTAAAGACAAAGGACTATTGTTTATAGACGCAACTTGCAAAGAAATCTTTGCATCTTGCCCACTAGAGGGCCTACCCAGATATAAAACAAACATAATATTAAACAAAAATTATGACAAAGACTTTATAAAACAACAATTTGCAATAGCAGAAAGAACTGCCATAGAAAAAGGGTCAGCAATTATTGTAATCAACCCAAAACCTATAAACCTTGTGGCACTTTCAAATTGGATAAGCACTTTCTCAAAGCCACAAAAAGATTATGAGGACCTTCAAAAAAACCCACCTAAAAAGCCCTTTACACTAGTCCCTGCATCTTCTTTGGTGTCACAATGAGCATCGCATACAGAAAAAACGTTGGCGTGGTGGTTTTTAACTCAAACAAAAAAGTATTGCTATGCTCACGCATAGACAAAAAAGATGGTGCATGGCAGTTTCCGCAAGGCGGTATTGATGACAATGAAGATATTGAAATAGCCGCAAAACGAGAACTTTTTGAAGAAACATCAATAACCTCAGTAAAAACAGTTTTTATAACAAAAGAAGGTTATTGTTATGATTTTCCTAAAGACATTCAAGGCAAATATAATTATAAAGGTCAGTGCCAATATTGGGTCTTGCTTTACTTTAACGGTCAAAATAAAGAAATCAATCTAAACACAAAAGAGCCCGAGTTTAAGGACTATAAGTGGGATGATATAAAAACAGCTCCCAATGAAATTATAAATTTCAAAAAAGACGTATATAATAAAATAACAACACTTTTTGAGCCAATAATCAATGAATATCAAGTTTAATCTTACAATTCTTTTAGTTTTTATAAGTTTTTCTGCAAATGCAAAAATTGTAGAAAGTTTTTCTTTATACGGAGAGCCAAAATACAAAAACTTTTCTCACTTCAACTATGTAAACCCAAAAGCTTTGCAAGGTGGTAAAATATCAATGCCAGAATATGGCACTTTTGACAACTTCAACCCATATATATTCAAAGGTGTTGCAGCAAGCAACTCTTCTTTGTTTATAGAATCTTTGGCAACTAGCCCTGTTGATGACCACTCAACCCTATACCCATTAATAGCAAAAGCTTTTGAAGTTCCTGATGACGGCTCATATATAGGTTTTATAATAAACGAAAATGCAAAATTTTCAGATAACACAAAAATAACTGCAGACGACGTCATATTTTCCTTTAATAGCATCATAAACCAAGGTGCGCCTATATATAAAATATATTACCAAGACATTCAAGAAGTAAAAAAAATAGCCCATAACCATGTTAGGTTTATTTTCAAAAAAAACACCCAAAACAAAGAACTTCCATTAATTGTAGGCTATATCCCAATATTTTCAAAAAATCACTTCTCAAACAAAGACTTCAAAACCCCAAGTTTAACACCACCAATCGGAAGCGGACCATACATAATAGACAAGTTTGAGCAAGGCAAATACATAATCTTTAAGAAAAACAAAAATTATTGGGCAAAAAACCTAAACACCAGAAAAGGAATGTTTAATTTTGATGAGATAAAATATGATTATTACTCAGATACAGGCATATCACAACAAGCATTATTTGCAGGCAATATTGATGCAAGAGAAGAATACATTGCAAAAATTTGGGCAACTGGCTATGACAATGATTTAATAAAAGAAAAAAAAATAATCAAAGAAAATGTCTCTCACTCAAACCCTCCCCCATTGCAGCATTTTGCATTTAACTTAAGAAAAAACAAATTCAAAGACAAAAGAGTCCGCCAAGCAATTGGACTAGCCTTTGACTTTGACTGGGCAAACAAAAATCTTTTTTATAACCAATACAAGCGCCTAAACTCATATTTTACAAACACAGGGTTTGAATATAAAGACTATAAAAACCCAGAGCACAACACTCCAAAACAAACAAGAGACAACTTGAAAAAAGCGGTTAGTTTATTAAACCAAGCCGGATATGACTTTATAGATGGCAAAATGACAAACAAACAAACCAAAGAACCCCTAGAGTTTGAAATTTTTGACAACTCCTCAAACGGCTCCAGCTTCACAAGAGTTATGCTACCATTTATACACAACTTAAAAAAAATTGGCATAAACGCAAAATACAGAAGTGTTGAGGTCAACATATACAAAAACAGATTAGATAACTTTGACTTTGACATAACAATCCTAAACTTAAGAACATCAAAGCTGCCAGGCAATGAGTTAAAAAATTATTTTGGTTCCGATTCTGCAGATATCAAAGGCTCTTTTAACATAGCAGGAATAAAAAACAAAAAAGTAGATGCCCTCATAAAAAAAATAATCCAAGCAAAAAATCAAAAAGAATATAAAAAAAGCATAAAAGAGCTTGACAAAACCTTATTAACAGAAGCATATTTGATACTCCATTGGCACTCACCAACTCAAAGAGTTGCCTACTGGGATAAATTCAACAAACCAAAAACAAACATAAAGACAGGCTTCTTGCCTCATACATGGTGGATAAAATGAATAACAAACACTCAAAACTAAAAAACCTAACAAGCATCATAAGCATATTAACCGCAACATTTTTAACCATAATCAAGATAATCGCAGGATTTTTAACAGGCTCTTTGGCAATAATTTCTTCAATGATAGAAAATATTTCTGACATATTCGCCTCAATCGTTACATATATTGCAATAAAATATTCAAATAAGCCCCCTTCAAAAACGCACAAATACGGCTATGGCAAAGCAGAAGCCTTAAGCGCATTAATTCAGGCAGCTTTTATTATTGGCTCAGCAGTTTTAATCATAACAGAAGCAATTAAGAAATTAATAATGGTAGAATACTTAACAGCAACCTCAGTTGGCGTCTTGGTTATGATAACAAGTCTTGTTGTAACCATTGCTCTAGTTTCATTTCAGGCTTATGTATACAATGTTACAAAATCACAAGCCATAAAAGCAGACAGTGCTCACTATAAGATGGATATTTTATCAAACATAGCAATTATCATTTCTTTGGTTGCAGACTATTATTTTAATGTCTTTTGGATAGACCCCATAACAGCAATCATTGTTGCCATATACTTAGTCTATAGCGCTTATGATATATTAAAAGATGCTGTAAATATGTTATTAGACAAAGAGCTTCCAAAAAAAACCATAAGAAAAATAAGAAACATTATAGTCTCTCACAATTTTGTAAAAGGCGTTCATGACATCAGAACCAGAGACATCGGCAACGGATATTTATTTGAGTTTCACCTTGAGCTAGATGGCAACATAAGCCTTGCAAAAGCTCATGACTATGCACATATTGTAGAAGACAGCCTATTATTAGAATATCCACAAACCCAAATTATCATCCATCAAGAACCATACGGAATTGAAGATAAAAAGCTAGATGATGTTATAAAAGCTAATAAAAAACACAAAAAATTTTAAGATTTGAGAATTATAATTAAATTTTAGAGAATGTATTAGATAGAGTGATTTGAAAACTTGAACAAATTGCTCTAGATGATTCGTTATATAAATAATTAAATTTTAGAGAATGTATTAGATAGAGTGAAAGTAAAGAATTTTGCAAGGGAGTTTACATATTAGTAAATGACCGAGCAAAATATCTGCAATTTTTGCTCTAGATGATGCATTATATAAAATTTTTAAAACTTCAAGATTTTAGGTGGATAATAAGAAAAAATATTTTTTGCGACAGGCGTGTATATAAACATACATAACTTAGCAAAAAATCTTTTTTCTGTATTAGGCGCCCAAATACTGAAGTTTTAATAAAAAGGTGGTCTATAAGCCGGGTTCTGTATCTTGCCAAAAGACAAGACGATAGCTATTCATCTGGGATAAACATCGCTGTTTACCTCGTTGCGACTTACCTCTGGAGCGGGTTGGAAACGCCCCGATGACAGAAAAATCTGCCCTCCTCATTTAGTCTTGCATTAGATAGGGTTTGCTTATGCCATTATTATTGCTAACAATGCGGTAGGCTCTTACCCCACCTTTTCAACCTTACTAAAAGCAATATAGCCAAGCGGTTATTTTCTGTAGCACTATCCCTTAGGTTGCCCTAGCCAGACGTTATCTGGTATCTTGTTTCCATAAAGCCCGGACTTTCCTCACCGTATGTAACAAGACATACTTAGCGCAGCTATCCGACCACCTTGCTTGTTAATATAAAGATTATTATATATCTGTCAATTAAAAGTTATATTTAAAGTTGACCCCAAGCGTATAGCCATTGTCAATGGTTTTATCAACAAACTTACTAAAGTCTGCATTAACATCAATGTTTTTATATCTATAAATAAGATTTGCATTAATTGTTTGTCTGGTTTTATCATCTTTTCTTGGATCAATAATATAATATCCGCTTAAGCCATTTACGCTTGCATTCATATCTGCAAATGGGTTAGAGATAAGCTCTTGATAAAGCATACCACCAAATCTAAATCTAAGCATTTGATTCTCATCAATTTTATATTCTTTACTCAAATAAAGTCCTATTCCTGCCTCAACAGAAAGGTTATTCTCTGCTTTTGTGCTTATTTGGTTGTCTTCTTTTATTTTGCCTTGATAAATCCCTGTAATATTTAATGACAGCATAGGCTCAATTTTATATCCATTTGCAAAGGCAATGCTTTTTCTAACGCTATTAGAAAGCCCGTAATAATATGTTGTCAAATCACCATCAAATGTCTCTGAGCCAACTTTTCTTTCATATTGCCCAAAGCCTATTCCAACATTTGGCACAGATAAGAATACCCAGTCTTCTTTTTTATAAGCAATCATTCCATATAAGTTATATGAGAACTCATCTCTGTTTGAGCCATCATAATAATCACTTTCATATTTTGTAAAGGCCATACCCAAGCCATATCTAAGATGAGAATTTATTTTCTTATCAAACATAGTCCATATTGAGCTTGCATCATCATCATAGCCAGAAGAATTGCCCTCACTATCAGCATTTGAGTGAAAGTTTGAATAGCCAGAATATACGTTTTCTTCTTTATTAAAGTCTTGCTCTCTTATAATATTGTTTTCAATCTGAGCGTTTAATGATTTATAGGTGTTCATATTTTGCTGAGATATGTTTGACAAAACATCAGCACCCAATGCATCAATAATTGCAGACGCCTCTTGCCCAGAACCTGCAGTCATAATACCATTATATAAAGCGTGGCCAGAGCCATAGTTTTGTTCCAAAAACTTTGCAGTTGTTGCATCTGCCATCACATCAACAAAGCTAAGTCGTTGTAATTGCGCATCCATAGAAGACCCATTTTCAACCAACGTTGGGCTAAAGAACGCAGACGGAGAAAACAACTCAACATCAATATCTTTTGCAGAAAATGCATTGTTTATGGTATATAAATCTTTTTGCCCCTCTGCCACCACAGAAGGCGCAATCATTGCCTTGCCAGAGATAGCTTCATCAGAGCTAATTTGACTATTAGCCCCAAGCATCATCATAGACCTTCCTGCAAAATCATCAAGATTTAATGACGCCTTAGAAATAAGTGCTCCATCGTTTGTGAAAACAGAGCTGGCATCCAAATATATATAAAAACTATCAGAGCGACCATCTACTGGTATTTCTTTACCAAGAGTTTCCAATGCTTCAGCTGTTTTAGAAACTCCATTAATGGTTATTGTGCCTTCATTTATAACTTTAGAAGAATTTATTGCATATATGCCATAATGATTATTTCCAGATGTATATTCTGTTGGCGTAGTAATATCTATAACGCCTTTTTGAGTATTAACAATTGTACTGCCATCAGCATACATACCATAAGATTTCAAATTACCAGATAAACGAATTTCACCTTCATTCTGGATTGTAGCCCCTTTGTCTGCATACATTCCATACGCAACCCCAATCTCACTTATATTAATATTGCCTTTATTAATTGCAGATGTTCCCACTCCAGTTGCATACATGCCATAGCCAGATACATTTGGGTTTGATTGTCCGTCAATATAAATAGCATCTTCCACACTTCCACCTGCAGTATATCCTGCAGCCAGATTTATAACCGTTCCCTCCAAGATCGCATACATTCCATAAAGTTTAACAGGATTAACAGTTGCATCTTTTCCATCTCCTGATATTAAAGAGACCAACCCATCATTTAAAACTGTGTTTTTAGATGAAACACCTATCGCAGCAAGATTAACACTTGATGCTTGCCCTTCCATTTTAACACTTGCATCTAACTGCCCGTTATTAACATAAGTTTCATCGGTTGTTGGAGCTCCTATGTCTGGCTTATATATGAAACTCACATCACCATAAGACTCAAGCATTGAGTTTGACACTCCATTAACTGTAGTTCCTTTCCCATCTATAACAACCTTCTGATCATCAGAAGATGATAGCGTCTTACACTCTCCTTTATAACAAATTTCTCCTGTTTCGCAAGACGGAGTGCAAGTGTTATCCACGCATTGATTTGACGTATTGCAATATTTGCCTGATGCACAGTCACCGTCAGAATCGCATTGATCTGTTGGCGGTGTTGTCTCAAACACACATTTTCCATTTTCCAAAACATAACCAGGAGCATCACAACTACAAATAAAGCTTGTTCCACTGGGTGTGCAAGTGTTTCCTTCACTGGTTTGGCAAGCATCATTACCGCCGTCTGCACAAGGGTCTGCTACAATCTCAACACAAGACTGCCCCCCTGTTCCTGTATATCCATCTCCGCAAGTGCAAACAAAACCGGAATTATCAGCATTATTTGCACAGCTATTTACTGCACCTCCACTTGCTGAAGTCTGACAATCTGTATTTCCTCCCTCATCTACACAGAAATCTGTCGGTGGTGTTGTATCATTTTCACAGTCATTACTGCTATTACAAATTTGACCTATGTCACAATCAGTATTAACCAAGCACTTTCCATTTTGAAGCTTACAATTATTATTTGCGCATTCATAAAGATTTGTATCACCACAATCACCAGCAACCAAGCATTTTCCATCTTGAAGCTCACAAATATTATTTGTGCATTGATAAAGACTTGTATCACCGCAATCAGAAGCCGTTCCACACTCTCCGGGGTTCACATCACAAACAGAACTAGATTCTCCTGGGTTTTGACAAGTCTCCCAAGCTTCACAATCAGTAGGAACTGAACATTCCCCTGTATCCACCACAGAAGTTTCGCACAGCCCCGTAGAATTATTACAAGTTTTTTCTGGCCCACAAGGGTTGCTACCATCAATACTGCAATTATTCACACAGCTTCCGTTTGAACAAGCTTGCCCTGCCCCACAACTAGAATTATCTGTGCAACCAGTTGGAGGTGTTGTGCCTTCACAAAAGCTTGCGACACTACCGTCATTACAACGGCATTGCAAATTACCATTTCCAAGATCTTCACACTCGCCACCTTCACCACAATACTTGCTTGCACAAGTTAAAGGCGTTGCAGGCTCTAAACATGGTGCTGCGCTATAATCAATAAGTGAGCCATCATCGCATTGGCATTTTAAACTTCCACCACCGCTATCATAACACTCGCCATATGTTCCACAATTACTTGCACCACTAGGACAACTAGGCAATTGTGTCTCACAGTTATTTCCTGTATAGCCATTGAAGCATTGACATTGAGCAACGCCTCCAACAACATTACAAGTTCCGTTAGATCCACCACAATTATATTCAAAACAAGGATCAATAGTGCAATATCCTGCATTATTTTCTGGCGCACTTTCTGGGCAAACACAAGTATTATTTATACTACAAACGCCTCCATTACCACCATTTGCAACTGAGCATTGTGTATCATTTTCACAATAATCTTCATCCACACAAATTCCGCCTAAAAGCTTATCCGTGCCACTACACTCACAAACATAAGAAGATGCATCAGCATTTGCTTTGCACTCTCCGTTTCCACAATCAACACCTTGGCAAACATTAAAAATACACTTGCCTTCGCCATTTAAGATATAATCATCAGCACAACCACAAGTCCCTGTCTGCACACTACAAACCCCGTTCATATAAGAA
>CAYJIO010000010.1:14234-16672 GCA_964370255.1 uncultured Azospirillaceae bacterium | reverse complement strand
GTTAGCTTGAGGATTTGGTTATGGCGATGTTAATTTTTTTGATGTCTTCTGATAAATTGGCGTTTTCATAGATGTATAGTGCATCATGAAAGTGCTCTAGAGCTATGTCTGAGAGGTCCTTTTTTGAAAAAGACTTGCTCATTGCATAATATATGTTGCCGATTTTTTCTTCTATCTTTGCCCAGTTTATGGCGTCAACTCTTTCTGTGATTATTTTTTGCTGGTTTTTATAAGCGCTGATGGCAAGCTCAGATATATCTTGGCTGCTTGTTTGGGCTCCTAAAATGCTTAAGCTATAGCCCAAAGAGCCTTGTATGTCGGCCCAAAAATCTGGAAATAAAGCCTGAGTGAAGATTTTTTCTGCCTCTCTTAGCTGAAAAATGCTATCTCTTAGAGCTTGGGTGTCATCTTTTTGTTTGAAGATGGCAAATAAAATTGAGTAAAGTCTATAACAAATATAACCATAGTCATAAGCGTAGTTGTATTTATTTATGTGTTTTTGTGCTGAGCGATAGTTGCTTACGGCGTTTTTATAAAACTTTATGGGGCGAACCTTGTTGGAGCTTGAGGTTATGTCGTTTAATTGCCCTAGGTGGATATAAATTCTGCCTAAGTGGAGAGGGTTTTTAATCAAGTCTTGGTGAGCAAGCGCATTTTCAAACAAAGATGAGCAGATTTTGTAGTCGCTTTCTTTTATCTCATAGGCACTATAACTTAAGTATATTAAGCCTAAAAAGTTCATGATGTATGGCGTGTATTCTTTGGGGAGCTCTTTTGCAGAATTGTCTTTTGAAAGAGTTGCAATAACTTTTTTTAGCCAATATTTTTTTATGATGTTAAGCTCGTTTTTTTGTGGAACAAATGAGCTTAAGATAGCGCCATAAACCAAATTTATTATTGAGCTTGAGAAGTTGTCATTGCTTGTTGGAATGTATAAGGCGTCTAAAATAGATGAAAATGTTGGGTTTTTTGAGCTGAACATATGCTCATTTTGAAAATGAAGCCTTATGCTGTCATTGCTTTCTCTTATGCCCCAGACTAAAACGTCTGCTTTTGTTTTATATAAGATGTCTAGGCCTGTGTCTATAAAGTCAAACAAATGCTTGGGCTCTAGGCTTAAGAAAGATTTGTTTATGGTTTCTTTATATAAAGTTACGCTTAAGTTGTCTATGCCTTTTAATTGCTCGCAGAGTGTTTGAGCGCTGGTGCTTTCTACGTTGTCTATAAAGTCTATTATACATACTTTTATTTTGCTGTCGTTTCTTAATAACAGTGCGTCATTTGATTCTGGTTTAGTTGGAAAAAGGTATTCTTTAAGCTTTTTTATCATCTGAGCCACCTTTAATGTTTTCTTTTATGTCTGTTTTTATCTCGTTAAAAAGACCTTTCCATGTGGGTTTTTTTTGGTATAAATTATAGGTTCTGTGCAGAAACCATGTGCCAAAAGCAGCCGCAACGATTAAGATGTTTGATGGTTGCGATATCCTAACGCTTGAAGAGGCTATGAATGTCATTATGATATATACTTTTATTGTATATTCATATAAGTCTTGTTCATCTATGCAGCCTTGAGTTATGCTTAAGCTATAAAAGTCAAAATTTTGTTTGAGGTTTAGGCTAAATATTTTTTGAAATATTTGGTATGCAATGTTTATTAAGAATATGGCAAAAATTGTTGTGGCGGCATATAGGCCATATTCTGCGCTTAATAGCAAAATAAACCAACCACAAAAAACACCAAAAAAACGACTGTCGCCAGAAGAAAAGCCTATTTTTGTGGGGATTTTTGCAAACTTATACATTGCAAAAGAAGTGCTTGCTATGACAAGTCCTGCGATGCCGTATAACTTTGTTGTGTCTTTTAATAAATATATAATAAGAAATGTTGCGCCTAATGCAGATAGCTCTATAAAAGAAATGCCCGAGATTCTTTTTTGTCCTTGGTATAAAAAAGAAAAAGAGGTTAAAAATAAAAAAATGATTGCTTTGGTTATATATGGGTTTGTGATTGTAAAATAATTAGACACAGCTTGTGTTGGGGCAAATATACTTATGGCAATGCAGGCTATTATTTGAGTTGCAATGTTTGGTTTTATGCAAAGCAAACCCAATGATAAAAGCGGGATTATAATATTTGATATACTAAGAGAGGTTATAAAATCTTTGTTTGGTAGCAAAAAGTAAGATGCTATAAACGTTGTTGTTATTATAAGGTAAAAAAAAGATGTATAACCATTAAATAAGAATGAGGTTTTTTTTTGGGTTGCTTTTTTTATGGACGTTTTTTGCAACCAAAACAAGCTTGCAAAAAATGCAAACATAGCAATTGCCGAATATATAAATATATCTTTCATAAAAAAATTATATTATATGAGTTTCTTGTTGTAAATTGTTTTTATTAACTTGTTAAGCTCATTTTTGCTTGCTGAATATGGAGC
>CAYJIO010000010.1:0-14134 GCA_964370255.1 uncultured Azospirillaceae bacterium | reverse complement strand
TGTAAATTGTTTTTATTAACTTGTTAAGCTCATTTTTGCTTGCTGAATATGGAGCTATGGTTTTGTTTATGAAGTTTATGTATGCAAAAGAAAAAGGAATGCTTGCGTTGTTTGGTGCGGAGTATATGCTCGATATAACGCTTTCTTTGATATCTTTTGTAGTTTGCTGTTTGGCAATTGTTGCTATTTCTGCCGCAAGTGCTTCTATCATTTGTCTGGTGTCTTTGCTTTTTAATAAATCAAGAACACCTCTTTTGTAGATGTTATGCAAAAGAAACAAAATGCTGTCTGTGGCAAAGTGTTGCCAAAAGCTAAAGGTTTGGTCTAATGCTTGTTGCGTTGTTATTTGTGCTTTTTCTAATAGCTCAACTACGTCTTTTGGCGTGTGCGGATATATCGTTATGCTGGGGCCTTCACCTAATATGTTTATGCTTTCTTGCTTGTGGTTGAAGTGTCCTCTCATGTAGCAGATGTTTATGTCCTTGCCAAAGTATGGGGTGAGTTCTTCTGCGCTTTTAAGACCTGAAAGACAAATTATTCGGCTTTCTTCAAACTTGTTTTTGTATATGGCTATTAGCTCTGACTTTAGGTCTTGAATTGGCGCTGTGATAAACAAATATTCTGCTTTTTCTTTTGGGTAATTGTTTATGTCTATGTTTATGGTTTTTTTATTAAACTTGCCTTCTTCTTTTATTGTTATTGCTTTGTTTTTGCAGGGCTCTTGTTTTGTGGTTAAGATGGTTGTATCAAAGCCGCTTTCTTTTATTTTGCAAGCTAGGTATAAAGATTTTTCATCTGAGCCTAAGATATATATCATAACTTCTCCAGCTTTGAGATAAAGAATCCGTCTTGGTCTATGTTTGCAAGCAAGCGCTTTTGCTCAAGCTCTTTGTAGGAGGCTGTTTTTAAGAAGGTTTTTATTAAGTCTTCCCCTTCTTTTTTGGCAAGAGAGCAGTTGCAATACATTAATATTCCGCCTTGTTTGATTGCTTTTTTGCAAAGGTTTAATAAGCTTAATTGGGTTTTCGCCATTGCATCTACGTCTTTTGAGGTTTTTAATAAAACAACTTCTGGGTGGCGGCGCAACGTGCCAGTTGCTGAGCAAGGGGCATCTAATAAAACGATGTCAAAAGGCTCATCATTATATTGTTTTAAGTAGTCAAATGCGTCTTGGCAGATAACTTCTTTTGGCTCGAGTTTTAATCTTTGCATATTTTCTTTTAAGGTTTCTAGCCTTCTTTGTGACATATCAACACAGGTAACAACGGCACCATTTGCTAAGAGTTGAGCAGATTTGCCCCCTGGGGCTGCACATAAATCTAAGACGCGCAAGCCCTTGATGTTGCCAAGCATTGTAACAGGCATTGCAGATGCAACGTCTTGCACCCAGAAGTCACCTTCTTCATAGCCTGCAATCTCTTCTACTTTTTTATCTATAAACGTTTGCTCTCCGTTTTTGTAGACGATGTTTGTTAGGGGCTCTATTTTTGCGTCATGTTCCATTTGTTTGATGATTTTTTCGTCATAACCTTTTAGGGTTTCTAAAAAAGAGGGCGGAAAAAAAGCATCGTCATCATTTGCTATGATTTCTTCTTTTGATCTTGAAATGTTTCTTAATACTGCGTTTACAAAGCTTGCAATTTGTTTTGAGAAGCTTCTTTTTGTGATTTCTACATAGCTGTTAATTACAGCATAGTCAGGAGTGTCTAAGTATAGCATTTCTGCAACAGCGCAAATTAGAATCGGTTTTGTTTGTTTTGGCTTTTTGGCAAACTGCTCTATTACTTTGTTTATATATTGCATATTTCTAAGTGATGTTAAGACAATCATATTGGCAAAGTTTTCTTGGCTTTTTTGGAAAAAACCACCTGATTTTATTACTTTGTCAACTGATTTTATGGCTAATTCTCTTATCATAGGTTTATTTTTATTCCTGTTATGGCGGTGTAGCCTTCTTTGGGTTCTTGATTATTAAAGTTAGCATACGCGCCAATTAAGTAGATGTCAAAGTATTTGTTTATTTGATATTTTTGGGTGAGGGCAACATATTCGTCAGAATAGTCAAACTCATTTGATTTTGAGTTGAGGTATGAGATTTTTGCCTCATAAGGGCCAAAGTCAAACCCTGCACCAATGTCATATGCAGCTGCGTTTCTATAACCATTGTATAACTCTATTGGAGAGCTGCCATTAGCGTTTGATTTTTTATATCCGCCAGAGATGTTATAGTTGCCATAAGATATTTTTATTGAGGCAGAATATTCTTCATCAATATCTGTAAAATATGCATAAGACAGCGAGGTTGAGATATCAAATTTGCCAAGCTCTTGAGTGTTTAGTATTGAGGCAACGTAGCCAGATTTTGCTTCTTTGGTGGTTAAGCCTCTTTTGTTATATGCGTCTGGTGTGTATGAAAAACCAAAGTATGTATTATAAACACTTGGTGAAATATATGAAATTTTTGGTGAGACACCATCTGTGTTTGTGGCAGTTGTGTTAAATGTTGCGTATGTTGTTTGGTTGTCATCTCTTTGCCAGCTTGAGTTTGAGATAAAGTCTGTTATGTCAAAGTCTTTATATTCAAATGCGCCAACATAAAATTGTTTGGCAACATTATACATTTGCCCAAGTTGAATATCTCCCCAGTTTTTTGAGATTATTGCGTATGCCTCTTCTCCCCAGCGTCCTTGATTATAGGTTTTGTTTTGTTTGTTAATGCCTGCATAAAGGTCAATGTATAGACTAATGTCATTATAGTTATAAGACAAGTTTGCCTCAAACTCTGTTGGGGCGCTTGATTTGTCATCTTGGGTTGAGTATCCGTATAATGATTTTGCAGAAAGAGAATAATCAAAACTGTTTGCGCCTGCAATGGCTGGAAAAAATAAAAGTAACAAAATTAATTTTTTCATTTAAGGTCCTTTTATGCATTGGTGGCGAGCAATGCTCGCCGCTACAAATGGCATTTATTTTTTGGCAAATAAATTGCTGTGTGTTTTTTCAAAGCTTGCAATATGATTTTTGAACTTTGAGAATATTTGTCCTTTTAGGTTTTCTCCGGTTGAGGCTTTTATGGTTGCTGGATTGACGCGTCTACCTGCTTTGATTACCTCATAATGTAGGTGAGGCCCAGTTGAGCGGCCTGTTGAGCCAACATAGCCAATTATTTGTCCTCTTTTGACTCTTTTGCCAACGTTAAGTCCTTTGGCATATCCGCTTAAGTGTGCATAGGCGGTTGAATATTCTGAGTTGTGCTTGATTTTTATGTATTTGCCATATGCTCCGTTATATTTTCTGACTTGAACAAGGCCATCACCTGCTGCATATACGGCAGTGCCTCTTGGAGCTGCATAGTCTATGCCCCAGTGGATTCTGATGTCTTTTAAGATTGGGTGTCTGCGTCTGCCAAATGGTGAAGAGACACGAGCATTTTGAAAAGCTAATGGTTTTCTGTGCAATGTTTTGTTTGAATATGCAAAGCCTTTGTTGTCAAAATAGTCAATGTTTCCTTTTGAGTCGTGGTATCTGTATAAAGCAATTTTGTCTTTGCGCAGGGTTATGCTTAAGTATAATATTTTGCCGCTTTTTATGAAATTGCCTTTTTTCGATATTATGTTTTCATAGATAATCTCAAACTTGTCGCCTTTTTGAACGTCTCTTCTAAAGTCAACAGTGTTTGCAAAAATTTTGGTGTATTCTGCAACTAATGAGTTTGGCACGCCTTGTTTTTGCATTGATGTTGAGAGCATTCCCTCTATGGTGCCTGTTGCTGTTTTTATTTCTGTTATGTGCTCATCAACTTCTTTATCAACAACATAGTCATTGTCTTCATTTAATGATAATACATAGCGGGTTCCTATTGTTGGCTCATAGACGAGTTCTTCTAGTAATAAGAACTCATTGGTATCTTCATTTATTAAGGCTTTTAGCTCAAATTTTTTGCCCACTTTTAGTGAGCGAGCATCTATGTGCTTTGAAAGAATTGTGTTTATTTGGTATGCTTCTTGTGTGGTAAGACCAATAGATGTTAAAATTGATAATATGTTGTCGCCAGACTTGATGGTTATTGTTTTTTCTACACTTTGTGGGCCGCCAATTTTTACGAAGTCAAACAAAGACTTGATGTTTTCTAGAGGCTTTTGAGGGTAGAGTGTGTTTTTTTCTTCTTCTGCGTTTTTGGTTTCTAGCATTATGTAGCCAAGATTGTCATCATCTGATATGATGGCGTGGCTAGGGTTGTTGTCAGAAAGAGCTATCAGGCAGGCAAAAACTGTGGCAACTGCGTATCCTAATATTATAAATCTGCGTTTGCTTTTCTCTTCTATTTTTGACTTTATGTAATTTTTTATCTTTTCTTTTGTCATTGAAGCAGAGCTTATCCTATTAATTATTAAAAAACAATGAAAAAAGAGAAGTTTTGCAACTTCTCTTTTAACAGCAGACTAAAAGCCTTCTGTTTCTAAGCGTTTTCTAAGTTGTTTTCTTGCGCGTCTAACGGCTTCAGCCTTACGACGAGCGCTCTTTTCAGAGTTTGTTTCATGATGACGTCTTAATTTCATCTCTCTGAAAACACCTTCACGTTGCAATTTCTTTTTCAAAACTTTTAAGCTTTGAGAAACGTCATTGCCCATTACAGTAACTTGAACCACTTCTATCACCACCTTTTGGTTAAATGTTAATTTAAGCTTCTCTTTTATATTAAAAATTTAAATTTGCAAGTCTTTTTTGCATTGCAAAAAAATATAGAACTTTTTGATAGCTTGTTTTCTTAAACGTTTTGATTAAGCTTTTTATAGTTAATTATGTTAGGAGGGAGTTAATATGGACTATTTTCAGGCTTATGTCGCGAGTATAAAAAAATTTCAAATTCTTTCAGCTAATGAAGAATACCATTTAACGGTCGCTTACAAAGAGGCAAAAAATAAAAAAGTGGCAGATAAGATAATTAATTCTCACTTGCGCTTGGTTGTTAAGGTTGCGGATAAGTATAGAGGTTATGGTCTGCCCATTGAGGAGATTATATCAGAGGGAAATTTGGGCTTGTTATCCGCGCTAGAAAAGTTTGAGCCAGAAAAAGGTTTTCGATTTTCTACATATGCGTTGTGGTGGATAAAAGCTTATATTCAAAAATATGTATTAAGCTCTTGGTCTTTAGTAAAAATAGGGACGACAGTCTCACAAAAAAAATTGTTTTTTAACTTAAAAAAAGTAAAAGCGGCTTTAAGGCTTTATGATGACAAGCAGCTAAGTGATGAAAATATATCATATATTGCAGATATGCTTAATGTTAGTAATGTTGATGTTAAGGATATGAATGCAAGAATATCATCTCATGACAGCTCTTTGAATGTGAGAGTTGGCGATGAGCAAGAATCAGAGCTTGTAGATTTTATAAAAGATTCTAGACCCAATCAAGAAGATGTATTTATATCAACTCAGACTAGCGCATATAGAAAAAATCTATTTAACAAAGCCTTTATTTTATTAAAGCCAAGAGAAAAAGACATTTTATATAAAAGACGACTGCAAAATAAAATAATGACCCTAGATGAGCTAAGCATAGCATACGGCATTTCAAAAGAAAGGGTTAGGCAGATTGAGGTGGCGTCTATAAAGAAAATCCAATCTCAGATAAATTCCATATAATGGGTGACTAATACAGAAATTGCAGATATTTTGCTCGGTCATTTACTAATATGTAAACTCCCTTACAAAATTCTTTATTTCTTATTATTCACCTCATTCTATGAAATTTATGCGCACTGCAGTTGGAGAATCTAGACGTTTCAAGTCTTCGCGGTTTATTCTATGAAGTTTATGTGCGGTGCAGTAGGAGAATCTAGACGTTTCCAGAGCAAAAAAAATGAGGCAAGAACTGCCTCATTTTTAAGATTAAGCAAAATTATGCTTGTGGGTATGAAGACGCATTGTCTGCGTTGAACTTAACCCATTTTTGATCAGCATCTTCTTCTGTTTGAATTGCCTCTTGTGGGCACTCTGACAAGCATACACCACAATCGATGCAAAGGTCAGGGTCAACTATTAGCATATCTGGGCCTTCTTTGAAAGCCTCAACTGGGCATACGTCTACGCAAGCTTTGCACTTGATGCATGCATCATTTACTACAGAAACCATTTTTTTCTCCTTTTGTTTACTACAATCATTAGATTATATATAAAATTAATAAAATCAAGTTAATTTTTTATAATTCTGATATTTCAACAAGGTTTATTTTGCTTGGGTCGTTCTTTGTGCTTAAAACTCTGAGGCTAAGGTTGTTATAACCTTTTTGTGCTAAATAGTTTCTGACTTCTAGCGCGTGGTCTAATACTTGGCGCTTCTTTTTAAACGCATCAACTCCGTCTTCTACATTATATGCAACAATTGAAATTTTATTGTTTATGGGGTCTTTGAACTGGCTAACAATCTCATCTACCTTTACTTTGTTTGCATCAGATAATTTTGCGTCAAAGCTTTCAAAGATGATGGTTCCTATAATAGGGGTTGGCTTTTCTTCTGTTGGAGCTTCTGGGATGTCTGCAACTTTTGCCCCTGGCATTAGTTCTAATGTTTGAGGTTTGTGCTCTTCTATTGTTGGTGCAGGCGCATTGATTGCTTCTTTATTTGTTTCTTTTTCTGTTGTTATTTGAGGAAGGTCATCAAATTGTTTTTTGAGGTTTTCTTGTTCTTTTATTTGTGCTATGCTCATCTCTGGTTGTGCAACTTCTGCAGGTGCCGCAATTACTGGCTTTAAGACTTCTTTTTCAATAATCGGATTTTTTGCAATAGGCTTAAGAGGTTCTTTTTTTATGACAGGCTTTATAACTCTCTTTGGCATGATTGGAAATTTTGGGGCAATAGCAGAGCTTGTTTGGGTTAATGAGTTTAAGACATTGGTGTTGACAACAACACCCTCAGATGCGTTTGCTTGAAACGCAATTAAACTAATGCTTATACATAATAAAAACTTTTTCATTGCCCTCTCCTTATTTTATAAAACTTCTGGAAGTGTTTTGCTTAAGTTGTTGTTTGTTATCAAAACATCTTTTTTTGAAAAAATCAACTCTAAATCTTGGCTTCTGAAATCTTTTTGTGTTGGCGCGTATGAATAGCCACCAGATTCTTTGATAAACAAAGCTCCTGCTGCAAGTGTGCATATATCAACCTTGCTAAACAAACCTGCGTCAAACTTGCCAGCAGCAACATATATAAAGTCCATTAATGATGTGCCTAATACTTTTATGTTGTCTGAGATTTTTGTAACGGTCTTAAAGTTTTTTATATCTGTTGATATTATGGCTTTTGATATATCTTTTTGCCCAGAAACACGCAAGCGCTCATGGTTTCTTATTCCTTCTATAAATGCACCTTTGCCTTTTTGTGCAAAATACATATTTTTTGTAGCAGGGTTAAAAGCAACAGCTGCAATTGTTTCTGAGTTCTCAATTAAAACAACAGAAATCGTGCAAGACTCTAGTCCTTTGTTAAAGTTTGTGAAGTTGTCTGAAACACTAACCAAAAAGCAATTCTCTTTTATAGAATCGGCGTTTTTGTAGATTGGAAAGTTTGGTCTATATGTTTTTAGCTCAACGGCAAGGCATTCTTCTACTTTTTTTAGAGAAAGTTGGCTGAAGTTATTGGCGCCGTTGATTGATGTTTGCAAGCTCTCTATTTCTGCAAAGTCTCTGTTTAATGACATCGTAGATTTTTTGAGTGCTGCTATAAGTGTGGTTAAGACAGGGGTTATATGGCTCATTATTTTGCTCTCTCTACATAAGTTGCGTCTTGAGTTGCTACAACAATTTTTTCTCCAACCGCAATAAATGGTGGCACCATAACGCGCAAGCCGTTGTCTATTATTGATGGCTTATATGATGAAGAAACTGTTTGACCTTTGATTACTGGTTCTGTTTCCATTACCTCGCAAACAACGTTAAGTGGAAGTTCTACAGAAATTGGCTTGTCATTAATAAAGTTTATTAATACTTGCATACCATCTGTTAAAAATGGGCGAGAATCCCCCAATATGTCTGTTGGCATAACAAATTGCTCATAGGTTTCATTGTCCATAAATGTTAAGCCTGATGCGTCTTCAAACAAAAACTGGTTGTCTTTGTTTTCTACCATTAGTTTTTCAACAGTGTCTTCTGTTCTGAATCTTTCATTTGTTTTTGTGCCTTCTTCTACAGATTTTAACTCTGCTTGAATGAATGCGCCGCCTTTTCCTGGCTTGATGTGTTGTGCTTTGATGATTGTCCAAGGTTTGCCCTTGTATTCTATAACCCAACCAACTCTAATTGCGCCTGCAGACTGTTTCATATTAAAATTCTCCTATTTACAATGTTTATTTTGTGATAATGTGTATTTTATAGCTTGCTTTTTTTATTTGTCAATAAAATCATAGCGGGGAGTTTCCCCGCTATTGGTTAGTATGTGTTTGTTTTGTTGAAGTATTTGAAAAACTCTGAGCTTGGAGATATTACAAAGTTTGTTTTGCCATCTTGCAAAGATTTTCTGTATGATTCAAGAGAGCGATAAAAAGAGAAGAACTCTTTGTCTTTGTTGGCTGCTTTGTTCCAGATTGCAATGGCTTCTTCTTCTCCTTGACCTCTTAACATTTGGGCTTGTTTTTGCGCTTCTGCCAAGATTATAACTTTTTCTTTATCTGCTTTTGCTTTGATGTTTTGAGATAGCTCTTGGCCTTGGCCTCTAAACTCTTTGGCATCTCTTTCTCTCTCTGCCTTCATGCGGCCATTGATTGCTTGCAAAACTTCTAGAGGGAGGTCTGCTCTTCTTATTCTGACATCTGAGACGTAGACACCAATGGCTGAGGCGTCATTTTTTACGGCCTGAGAGATATCTGACATAATTGTTGTTCTTTTTTGGCTAAGGAGGTCAACAAGAGTTGTTTTGCCCAAAACTTTTCTAACAGATGAGTTTACGATATCTTCTAGTTTGGTTCTGGCCTGATATTCTGTTCTGACTGTTTTATAAAATGTTAATGGGTTGGTTATTTTATAACGTGTGAAGCTGTCTACATCAATACGTTTCTTGTCGTTTAATACAACTTCTTGCGCTGGTGGGTTTAAGTCTAATAAACGGTTGTCATATTTGATGACCTTTTGAATAAAAGGGGTTTTGAACTTTAGCCCTGCGTCTTTTACTTCTCTGATTGGTTTGCCGAATTGCAAAACAATTGCTTGTTGTTTTTGATTGAGAATCCAAACTGAGTTTAAGGTCGTGAATGCAACTGCAAATGCAAAAATACTTATTATCATTAATTTGTTTTTTTTCATTTTATTGTCCTTTTTTATCCAAATTTAATAGTGGCAGGGCTTGGTTTTTTTCTAAGATGGTTTTGTTAGAGTTTTTAAGTACTTCTTCCATTGTTTCTAGATATAAGCGTTTTTTTGTAACTTCTTTACCGCCTTGATATGCTTTTAAGACTGCCTCATATCTGTCTGCGTCACCTTGGGCACGGTTGACAACCTCAGCCTTATATGCTTCCGCTGATTGCAAAATTCTTGCGGCATCACCGCGAGCGATTGGCAATATTTCATTTCTATATGCGTCTGCTTCGTTTTTTAGTCTTTCCATATCTGCTTTGGCGCGCTGAACCTCATTAAAAGCATCTACAACTTGTTTTGGTGGATCTGCTTTTTGTAACTTTATACGGATAATCTCTATGCCTGAGCCAAATTCATCAAGCAAGGCCTGAAGCTCTTGTTTTGTTTCTTCTTCTACTTTGCCTCTGTCGCCTGTTATGATGTCTTGCATTTGAGACTGCCCAACTATTTCTCTAAGCACTGATTGGGCAGAGACGGCAACAGTGTTGTCTGGATTTTGCATATTAAACAAATAATCTTTTGCAGATTTTATCTTCCAGACAACGGTTAGGTTAATGTCTACAATATTTTCATCTCCGGTTAGCATGTGACTTTCTGTCCATGATGACTTTGCGCTGGATACGTTGTCAACACCAAGGGTTATGCTTCTTTCTTGCGTGGTGTTTACTTTTTCTATATTTTCAATTGGAATCGGGAGGTGGTAGTGAAGACCTGCATCAACAGTTGATACATATTTGCCAAATCTTAAGACAACGGCTTGTTCATTTGGTTGGACTTGGTAAAAACCAGATAGAATCCATAATGCCAAAAGGCCAATAATTATAAATTTTGGTTTGAACTCAAAACTTATTTCTGAGGTTTTTAGCTCATTTATATCAACAATTTTTTTTGTTTGTGATGGTGATTTTTTTTGAGGAGTTACCCATGGATTTTCTGTATCTGACATTGCTTTTCCTTGTTTTTATTTTAATTGTGGGACGATGAGGGCGTCGTTCTCTACAAAGTGAGGGGTGTTGGTTTAAATAATAATGCTTATTTTGCTTGAGTCAACTTTTTTTCAATTGCCTTGTAGGCAACTGAGATTAATTTGAACTTTTCTTCTTTTCCTTTGTTGCCATCGTTTACGTCTGGGTGATATTTTTTTACGAGTTTTTTATATTGTTGGCGCAACAAGTCTAAGGTTATGCCATATTTTGAGAGCTCTAGATCTGATATATATTTTTGCTCTTTTGCAGTCCAATAAATGGGCTTTGTGTGATAATTGCCATAGTCTGAAAAATTGTATTTTATTTTTGATGAGAAGTTAGAAAACTTTTTGGGATTGGTTTCTATTTCTTCTTCTTCAACGGTTTCTTCTCCGCTATAAAAATTCCATGATTTGTTATATTCTTGGACGTGCTCTAAGCAAAACCAAAAATAGTCTTTTAAGCTTTTGTCTTTTGGGGCGCGGTATTCTCCGTCTGAGTTGCATCCCTCATGGTCGCATATGCGTTTTTTGCCCTTGTTTTGCGGGGCGAAATATTTTCTTTCTCTGGTTTTTTTCATTGAAAGCTCTTGGGGGCGAAATCAATAATTTTGTTGGTGTCTTTTTTTACTTGATAGATGTCTAAAACGTGTTCTGATTGTCCGTTTTCTAAAAATCTGAATGCGCCGTTTAGTCCTGCATAGCCATCTTTTTTAAGGATTGCAAGATTTATGTCTTGTGCTCTTGAAAGCTTTGAGGCAAGTGCTATGGCGTCATAGGCAAGGGTGTATAATGTGCTTGGGTGTTGGCCAAAAACTTGTTGGTATTTGCTGTTGAAATATTTTGAATATTGCTTTGAAAGCGCTGGATACATTCCTCCTATTGCGTTTTGCTCATTGTTTAAGTTAGAGCCTTCCCAAATAGATGTGCCAAAAAACAAAACGTTTGGATATGTGATGTCATAATAGCCAAACATAGATATTGCAGATTTTAGTTTGGCACCACCGTCTGCTATTAAGATGGCGTCAAAGTCTGTTTTTGTTATGGCATCATTGTCGCCAAGTCTTTGAAGTTTTCTTTGTGCTATAACATCTCCTGCTTGCGCTTTTGCAGTTAGGCTATCTTTATAGGAATTCATAACGTTTTTTCTTTTTTCATAGTTTGTCATCTCTTTTAAGATGCTTGAGAAATCTGTTGTTTGTGGTGGATAAAAGGTTGTTGATAATATTTCTACACCATATTTTTGTGCGGCTTTTTCTGCGGACTTTAATGTGGAGTGACCCGTGTTGTTTTCTGGGAGTAAAAGTCCGTATTTTTGTTTGCCAAGTGATGAGGTGAACGCAAACATTCTGTCAACTTGGTTTTCTGATAGTAGGCCAATTGAATAGATGTTGTTGCCAAGAATTTCTGGGTTGGTTGCAAAAGATATTAATGGAATGTCGTTGTCAACGTCGTCTATGATTGCCTCAAGATTTGTTGAAAGAAGTGGCCCAATTATAAGATTTGGGTTTTGTCTTTGAGCATTTTTTATGGCTATTCTTGCGCCTTGAGCGGTTGATTTTGTGTCATAAAAATATAAGGTGAGGTTTTTGTTTTTTGAATCTTCTAAAGCCATTTGAGCAGCGTTTTTCATGCCAGTTCCTGCGTTTGCGTATGAGCCTGAAGTGGGGAGCAAAATGGCTATCTTAAAGCTTGTTGGTTGCATTATGTTGGGGTTTTGTTCAACAGTATAGAAGCCGCCTCTGCTTTTTATGCCTGACGAGCAGCTAAACAAAAATATACTAAAAAATAAAACTAAACTTTTTTTTATCACTTGCTTTTTCCTTTTAAAATATATTAATATATAAACAATTAATATTTAGAAAGCAAGAAAAATGAAAACAGGATTATATATTGTTGCAACTCCAATTGGCAACTTAAAAGATATCTCTCAAAGAGGAATAGAAACACTTGAAAGTGCACAAGTGATTGCTTGTGAAGACAAAAGAATTTCTAAAAAACTTTTTTCTTTGCTTGGAATATCTACTAATAAAACCTTTATAAATGTTTGCGATTATAACGAATCGGAGATATCTGGAAAAATTGTTGAGTATATTAAAAATGGCATTGCTGTTGCTTTGGTCTCAGATGCGGGGTCTCCGCTTATTTCTGATCCTGGGTATAAGTTGGTTAAAAAGTGCAGAGATGAGGGTGTTTATGTTACAACAATTCCTGGGGCAAGCGCGGTTATTTCTGCAATGCAATTGTCTTGTTTGCCAACAGATAGGTTTTTGTTTGCAGGCTTTGTGCCTAATAAAGAAAAAGCAAGAAAAGATTTTTTTGAAGAGTTTAATAAAATTAAGGCAACAATAATTTGTTATGAGACTGCTAATAGAATTAATAAAACTTTGCTTGCAATAAAAGAAGTCTTTAATAATCCTAAAGTCTGTGTGGCAAGAGAAATTACAAAAATGTTTGAAGAGGCAATTACAGACGATGTTGATGTCTTGATTGAGCATTTTAATAATAACGAACCCAGAGGTGAAATGGTTGTTTTAATTTATCAAAAAGAAGTGGAAAATGACGTTGATATAAATGCTATTTTACGCCTTGAGCTGAAAAACAAAACTCTTAAAGAGGCTGTTAAAGATGTTGTTAAAGACCATAAGCTTAATAAAAATGAGGTTTATAAAATTGCTTTGGAGATAAAAGATGAAAGGTAGTCAGGCAGAGTTTTTGGCGAAGATAGTTTTGTTTTTTAAGGGGTATAAAATTGTTGCGTCAAACTATGTTACTGGCAGAGGGACAGGTGCTGGGGAGATAGATATTATTGCAACGAGGTTTAATACTATCATCTTTGTAGAAGTTAAAAAAAGAAAAACTATTGAGACGGCAATGTATGCAATAAAGCCAATGCAGCAAAAAAGAATTTGTAATGGTATTAAGGCTTTTTTGAAGTATCACCCGCAATATCATAAATATTCAAAAAGAATAGATGCTTTTTTTGTTGTTGGGTGGTTTGAGTTTAAGCATATAAAAAACGCATTTTAAAACTCATATAATGCATCATCTAGAGCAAAAACTGCAGATAAAATGTTTGGTTATGTACTATTATGTACACGGAGAGGAGGTGATTGGGTGGGGAGCAATGCTTGTCGCTATAGTTTTTTATTTAATTTTTAATGTTTTGTTTTTTCAGGGACGGGGTCATGCCCTGAGCCACCCCAAGGGTTGCAACGCAAAATTCTTTTAAGGCCAAGCCACAATCCTTTTATTATGCCGTGCGTTTGTATGGCTTCAATAGCATATTGAGAGCAAGTTGGCTTAAATCTGCAGACTCCGGGGCAGATTGGGGATATAAATTTTTGATAAAACTTAATTGTTAATATTATTATTTTTGTCATCTTCTTTTTCTTGTAATAATCTTTTATTAGCAAATTTTATGGCTTCTTTCATCTCTTTTGCTAATGTTTCAAAATCTATGCTTGAGGTGTTGTGTCTGCCAATAAAAACATAGTCCATATTGGGATTGAAAAGTTTTTTATTGATAATGCAAGATGCGCGAAGGCGCCTTTTTGTTTTGTTTCTGATATGCGCTTTGCCAATTTTTTTTGTAGCAGTAAAACCCAGCCTAAAAGGTCTGGGCTCTTCTTGAGTAAAACTAAGGGTCGCTTGCATGATTAAAGAGGTTTTTACAACCTTAAAACCATTGCTTGCGACCCTTAAAAAATCTTTTCTTTTCTTTAAGACTTGCATTTATCTTAAATTAAGCTGAAAGTCTTTTTCTGCCTTTGGCACGTCTTGCGTTTAAGATTCTTCTGCCGCCAACAGTTGCCATTCTTG
>CAYJIO010000009.1:0-20927 GCA_964370255.1 uncultured Azospirillaceae bacterium | reverse complement strand
AAAAAAACTGCTCTTTTTTAGAGCAGTTTTTTATTTTATGTTTTATTATTTTTTAGCTGGAGCTTTTTTAGCTACTGGCTTTTTAGCCGGAGCTTTTTTAGCCACTGGAGCTTTTTTAGCCGGAGCTTTTTTTGCTGGGGCCTTCTTAGCTACTGGAGCTTTTTTAGCCGGAGCTTTCTTTGCTACTGGAGCTTTTTTTGCTGCTGGCTTTTTGGCTGGAGCTTTTTTAGGGCTTTCGCTCTCGCTTGCTTTATTTTCTGACTTTGTAATTTTTACAAAGTTTTTATATATATTTGCGTAATAGCTTGAGTTTATAACCTCATCTGCAAACATCAACGCAAGCGTTATTGCATTATACAAGAAGGCTATTACAAGACCAAATGTCTCATTAACCGCTATTAATGTATATGTAAAGATTATTCCAACTAAAGATGATATAATGATGATTGGAAGCGCAACAATAATTTGGCCTAAGAATAGTTTTAAGGTATATCCTTTTGTAATTTGAAAGGCTTGTTTTATGCTCATATTGCTATCGCCAATTGAAACGGCTGCAAATTTTATTAATACTCTTGAAAAACCAAAAACAAAATAAAGCGGAACAATTAAAGAAATGGCTGCAATAAGACCAACATTTTCTTGAGCACCTGATAGGCTTAAGATAAGAAACACTGCAAAAATCACAACAAATGAAAATGTTGCTACTGCTAGAGGATATAAAACTTTATACCCTAAAAGTCTTAGCTCTTCTTTTGAGAACTTAAGCTGAAAACGCTTTGCCTCTTCTTTTAAGATGTCTTTTCTGATATATGCATACATAATTGAAGCTTTGGCTATTAGAACAAGAACAAGGTGTAAAACCTCTTGCAAGCTTATCTCTAAAGTTGAAGTTTTATAAAATGTATAATCAGGCACAAGAGTAATTACTGCTAATACAAGCAAGAACCATGCAGATATTATTTTAATTGCTGTGTGTTTATTTTCTAAAACACCAATGAAAGTGTTTTTTATTGTTTGTCTAAGTTTCATTTATTTATCTCCTTTAATAAACTTGTTTAGTATAATACAGTGATTTATAAAAATAGCAAGTATTAATAATATTAACATATTATATACAAAGTCTGAGAACAAAACATTTGCTAACGTAAAATTGTCTTTTATATGTATAAAGCCTTGCATAACATTTGATAATAATATTAATGATGTGATTGCAAGAATGAATATAAATATAAATATTCTCCATGTATTGTTTTGTGTGCCTTTCCAAGATTCTTTTATTGAAGGAAGCTTGTCATTTATTGCAGAAGCTCCAATAATGGGGAAAAACCTTATTAAAAACAATGGCGCCCATATTCCTGCTGATACAAACAAGAAGTATAAAAGCTCAATCTTCCAGTTTGGGTTGGGCTCTCTTATATATAAGAAATAAAAAGAAATAATGGGGAGGATTAAGCAAATTGAGCAAAGTGTTGATACTGCAAAGATTTTTGCATCTGAGCGCTCAGGCAAAAAGTTTGGCTTTTGATTTTTGCTTGAAACCAGTCCCCAGTTTTTTATAAAAGAAGATAAAAGAACCAACTTAACAACTTGGTAGAAAAACATACCATAACCAAATGTTGAGCACTTAAAAAATGTTTCTTGTCCTTGGGTATAAACACAGGCATATGGTGTTCCTAAAAAGTATGAGAATAAAGTTAATATTGTTGCATATATAATTGAAATTTTAACAAAATTTATAAAATTGTCTGCAAATATTGAAAATGGACTAATTAATATATTTTTTATAGATATCTTCATAGTTCCTCCACAAAACTAATGCCGGCAGTGTTTTTGAGCTCTGAGATTATGCCGCCACTAATTTCAAAACCTTCTTTTAGTTGAATTCTTAAGTCAAAGTCTTTATGCTCTGCTTTTATATATATTTTATTTTGGGTTCTTCTGTTTTTTAATGAAATTTCTTTAATTTTTTTGACGGCTGCAATGTTTGAGACGCCTATTACTAAAGAGTTTGCATTTTCTGAAATTGCTTGGTCAATTGTTTTTATATTGTCAAACAAGATTCTTGGGCTGGCATTTTCATCTGCTTTTTCAACCGTTACTTGAGCAAAAAGCGGAACGCCTGAGTTTATTGCGCTCTCGCATTTTTCTAATGTTGAGCCAAATATAATTCCCTCATAAGAAGACAGCTCATCTGATAATGATAAAAATCCATATTGATTGCCTTTTTGAGAAGTTCTTTTTTGCAAACTGTTTAAGCACCCTGCCAAATTTGTTTTTATTTTGTCTCCGGCTTGGATGGTTTTTGCGATTTCGTCAAACCTTTTTACGCCAAGTTTTGCCATAGGTTTTTTATAGTTGTCTAAGGGGTGTGCTGAGAGATAAAAGCCAACAGCCTCAGATTCTAACTTTAATTTTTCTAGATTTGCAAAGTCTGGCTTGTCTGCAAGTTTGATTTCTTTTGTTGCCAAGTCATTGCCAAACATTGACATTTGAGAAGAGTTTTTTTCAGCCGTTGCAACAGAGATGTTTTGCATAATTATATCTAAATTTGCAAACAACTTGCCTCTTGATTGCTCAATACAATCAAACGCTCCTGCCTTTATAAAGTTTTCTATCAGTTTTCGGTTAATAGATTTATAATCAGAGCGGTTAACAAAGTCAGATACAGACTTATAATCACCGTTTTCTTTGCGTTCATGCTCAATGGAACTTGCACCGCCATCGCCAGCCCCCTTAATGGCGCTAAGGGCATAAGCAATTTTGCCGTCTACGATAGAAAAGTCAGAGCAAGAAACATTAATGTTTGGGGGAGTTATCTCTATGCCCATTTTGGTGCATTCATCTTTGAAAAACGCAAGTTTGTCTGTATTGCCTTTATCCAAGTCCATGGTTGCACACATAAACTCAACTGGATAATGAGCTTTTAGATATGCAGTTTGATATGAGATTAAAGAATATGCAGCCGCATGAGATTTATTAAAACCATATGAGGCAAATTTTGCCATCTGCTCAAAAATATCTATGGCAACTTGCTCTTCAATGCCACCTTCAACAGCGCCTTTTACAAAACTAACTCTGTGTTTTTCCATCTTTTCGGCGATTTTTTTGCCCATTGCTTTTCTTAAGTCATCTGCATAGCCAAGTGTGTAACCTGCAAGCTCTTGGGCAATTTTCATCACTTGTTCTTGATAAATCATAATGCCATATGTGTCTTTTAAGATTGGCTCAAGTCTTGGGTGCAAATATTCGACCTCTTCTTCTCCGTGTTTCCTTCTGATATAGCTTGGGATGTTGTCCATTGGCCCTGGGCGATATAATGACACAATTGCTATTAGGTCATCAAATCTGTCTGGTTTAATTTGTTGATGCACATCCTTCATGCCAGCTGATTCAAACTGAAATATGCCTGCTGTATCGCCTCTGCCCAAAAGCTCATAAACAGCTTTGTCATCAAGTGGCAATGTTTCAAGGTCAATCTTAACACCATGGTTTTTTTCAACCAAATCTATTGCTTTTTTTATAACTGTTAAGGTCTTTAAGCCCAAAAAGTCAAACTTAATCAAGCCTGTTTCTTCAATATATTTCATATCATATTGAGTAACTGGCATTTCAGCTCTTGGGTCTTTATATAAAGGCACAAGTTCTTCTAAGTTTCTGTCACCAATCACGATACCTGCAGCGTGCACCCCAGAATGACGATATAGCCCCTCAAGCTTGATGGCAATTTCAAAAAGCTTATTAATTTGAGGGTCTGTTGTTCTCATCTCCTCAAGCTCTGGCACTTGGT
This sequence comes from uncultured Azospirillaceae bacterium, assembly GCA_964370255.1. Classification (GTDB taxonomy): domain Bacteria; phylum Pseudomonadota; class Alphaproteobacteria; order RF32; family CAG-239; genus JAWXUC01. Next base: position 17,140 of record CAYJIO010000009.1, on the reverse strand, counting down.
CTAATGCCTCCTGCAGGGTTGGGTTTTTGCCCTGATTGCCTGCTGGGATTAGGCTATTTATTTTATTGCCCATAGAATATGGCATACTCAATACACGAACGACGTCTCTTATAACTGCTTTTGATTGTAGTTTTCCGTATGTTATAATTTGTGCAACTTTATCAAAGCCATATTTGTTTTGCACATAGCTAATTGTCTCTGCTCTTCTGTCTTGGCAAAAGTCAACGTCAAAGTCAGGCATAGAGACACGCTCTGGGTTTAAGAATCGCTCAAAAAGCAAACCCCATCTGATTGGGTCTAGGTCTGTAATTTTAAGCGCCCAAGCAACAATAGAGCCCGCACCAGAACCACGGCCTGGCCCAACGGGAATGTCATTTTCTTTTGACCAGCCAATGAAGTCTGCCACGATTAAGAAGTAACCAGCAAAGCCCATTTTGTTAATTACGCCAACTTCATAGTCAAGGCGGTTAAAGTATTCTTCTTTTATCTCTTGATAATTTGGATAATTGCAAATTCTTTCTTCTAGGCCTTTTTTTGCCTCTGATATAATAAACTCACTTTCTGGCACGCCATTGCAATCAAAAGGAGGTAATAGAGGTTGCACAAACTCTGAATAATAAGAACATTTTTTTGCAATTAAGACAGAATTATTCAATGCCTCTGGAATATCTTTGAAAAGCTCTTGCATTTCTTCTTCTGACTTTAAGTAGCATTCTGATGAATATTTTTTTCTGTCATCATTTAAGACAACCTCTCCGTCTGCAATACAAACCAATGCATCATGAGCCTCATGCATAGATTTATCAAAAAAATATGCCGGATTTGTTGCAACAAGCCCAACGTTGTGTTTATATGCGAGCTCTATTGTTGCATCTTCTATTTTTGCTTCGTCTTCAAGTCCTAGTCTTGTTAGTTCAAGAAAAAAATTGTCCTTAAAAATATCTTTAAGTACTACAATTTTTTTTTCTGCCTCGTCAATTCTGTTTTGCAACAAGAGGCTACCAATAATGCCTTCATAGCCACCGCTTAGGCAGATAATGTCTTGAGAACTACTTTTTAAGTCGTCTATAAATATCTCTGCCTCATGCTTTAGGTAAAAAGCTTTCATAATTGCCATCAGGTTTTTATAGCCAACCTCAGATTTTGCAAGAAGCACAATCTTGTGATGATGAAAGCGATGAAAACCTTTTGTTTTTAGCTCATCATCATTGTCATCATTATGCAAATTTAGCGTAACCCCTAATATGGGTTTTATGCCTGATTTTGATGCTTCCGCAGAAAAAGCCTTGAGCCCAAACATATTGTTTGTGTCTGTAACGGCAATTGCTTTTGCATTTTGAGAGCCAAGTTTTGAGACAAGCTTTTTTATGGGCATTGCCCCTTGTGCAAGAGAGTATGCGCTATGAGTTCTTAAATGGACAAACTTTGGCTCACTCATTAATATTTTGGTCCTGTCTCTACCTCTATACCTAGATTTTCTGTTTCTACATAATCGTCAAGACAACCTTTTGTGTTGCATGGTTTTAAGACTTCTACTTTTCTGCCTTTTGTCATGCCACTAACATCTATTGATGGAACATATGTGTTCTTTACATATATTACAAAATTTATGTAGCCAATGTTGCCTTTTTTATCAGCAATATAAATCCTTATTGGGAAAGTGCCTGAGTTTGTTGGTGTTGCAATTCCTGAAAGTCTATGTGTCTTTTCATTCCAGTTTAACCAACTTGGCAGAGGTCTGTCACCACGCAAGCCTGCTTTTGTTATTACATCTCCGTTTGTTATGTTCATTTTTTCATAAATTTCTTGCGGGATTGTAATATCTATGCGGTCTCCACTATTTATGTAAATATCTGGCAACAAATCTTGCGAACTAATGTCTAGTGGAGGGCGTTTTGCTGGCATGTCTAATAAATATGGGCGTTTGTCTGGAAGAAACGCACCGTTGTGCCAATTTTCAAACTCTCCACGTAAGTAAACCGCTATTCTTGAGATTGGCTCACCTAGCATATAGTTGGGAATCGCATCAAGTCCAAGGCTTACGTATAAGTTGCCTAATGAGTCTTGCAACTCTACATAAGAACTCATCGCTTTAACCTCGTCTGCTATTGCAACGCTTGCTTCTAATGCGCTTTTTGATGCGTTTATACCGTCTGTTATGGTAACGTCTTGTGCTATATCTTCTGAAGTGAAGGCGATTTCTTGAGAGATTTGATAATCTTCTAATGCACTAACATAGCGAGCCCATGCAACATATACCTGATTTAAGACGATGTTTGTTAGTCTGTGTCTGCGCAATGTTTCTAACTGTGATTCTGACGGAGCCCCAACTTCTTCAAACACTTCCATAGAAACTTCTTTTGCTTTTTTTGACCACATACGGTTGTAGTATTGAGGGTCTTTTAAGTAATTCTTTTTGCTTGGGCTGTCTTTTTCTTTTACATAGATTTTAATGTTTTCAATGTCTGTTATAAAGTCACGCAGTCTAAGCTCTGGTCTGTTGGTTAGCGCCACCCACTCTAATTGAGAGAGGTGGTTTTTTATAACTGGCAAGTCAAAGTTGCCATATTCTTTGCCCACAAGTTTGTATTCTGTGTTTGGGTGAAAACCTAATAATGAAGCAAGTTTGATTTCTGAAGTTTCAAAGTCTCTTTTTAAGATTGAGAGTTCTTTTATTGCGTTCATATATTTTCTTTTTAATTGCAAGTCATTTTGAGATAACATCTCACCTGTTTTGGCAGCTTGGTTTGCTTTTATGTTAAGCTCATCTACCTCTAGGGTTAAGAATTCTATCATTTCATCAACTATTGGCAGCAATTTTTGAGCCGTTAAGGTCTTCCAGTATAAGGATCTTGTTTCTTGCAAGAGATTGTGAATTACTTTTCTGCCCTCTTCTGTTGCAACTTTAGATTTTAATAAATTGTCTTTTGATTGAAAATATATTGAAGAAACGTCTAAGATGTTCCAGGCAACTTTTAAGTCAGCATTAACATCTTTATAATCAGCAACGTTTATATAACCAGCTTGCGAGATAATCTCTGGCAATTTGTCTTGTGGATTTTTTGATGCTTTTAATATTGCCTGTCTATAATCTGAGAGGCGTTTTGTGTAATTGTATTTTAATGACAAAGCCATTGCCATATACATATCTATTGGCTTGGTGATTTTTCTTGGGGTTGCTACAAACATATTTTGCATATCCGCATCTGCACGAACGGCCCTGTCCCAATCAGAATAATATGCAAGAGGGGCAACGCTTTCTATGTTTTTTGTTGGTTTAACTGTTGGTTTTTGGCTTATTGGTTGGCAAGCGCTCAAAATAGCAAAGGCAGCAAATATCGCAATTTTTTTCATCTAAATTTCCTTAATAAAAGATATCTCGAAAATTATAATATATTCAAAATATTGAAGATACAAGAAAAATATAAAAGAATTGCACAACAAAAGCCAAGAAAAAATATCTAATCTTGGCTTTTGTTATTAGCTTTTATTTGTGGTTAAAATTCCCACTTTATGCCAGCTTGAGCACCATAGCCCTCAACATCTCCTTGGGTTGCATTTATTTGTGCGTAGCCTGAAATGTTTTGTGTTATAGTTGCATCTAAACCAATGCTATATTCTGCATAACTATCTGCTGTTAGGTTTGGTAGTAATGCATCACCTGCTGTTACGTCGCCACCGCTATGGATATTCCAGTGATATGATGCTGCAACAAATGGCTTATAATCTCCGTAGTTTATTGAGAATTTTATCTCTGGAGTAACTGTAAAGATATTTAGACCGTCTGATGAAATTAAGTTGTTACTAGCGTCACGGTAGTCTGGAGTGTGAATATAGTGGTAACCTAAAGTCATGCTTGGGCTAAGAGTGTATTTGTCTGAATAAATGTCAAAGTCAACACCTGTTTTGCTTGCAACTGAGAAGTTATACATCTCAAAGTCTTCTTTGCCAAATGAGTTGGTTGTGTCTACAAAGCTCATACCGATGTTTGCTGTTAGGGCTGAGTATATTGCGTCTTTTGAATATTTTGCACCAACACCAACTACAAGTCCGTCTTGGTTTGTTTTAACGTCTGAGTATTTTTGCTCTGATGCAATGTAGCCTGCATAGATTGAGTATAAAACGTTCCAGCCTTTTGTGGTCTCGCCTTTTATGTCTGCGCCTACTAGGGCAATGTATGTGTCGTTGTCTACCTTTAATCCATCTAAGTCAACATCTTCTGAAGCTCCTGAGAAATCTACCCAAGCTGAGGTAAATATGCTTGAAGGTTCATCACCAGAGCCAAGGTTGTTTAACTCAACTCTGTTTTGTGGATTGATTGCTTTTTTTACAACATTTGTTAAGACAGTTGCTTTTGCGTGTCTTGATGATGTTGTATTTAATATTGATGGCGTAAAGCCTTGATTTTTTGTTGAGCCTGTGAATGACAAGATGCCATCTGATTGAAGCTTTGTGTCATCTATATCATATGCATAGATTGGAGTGTAAATTGTTTGGACAGCTTCATCTAACTTAACTTTGCTGCCATTATTTGTAACAATAAGCTCTTTGCTAATAACATCTGTTGGGTTTATGATATTAAAGCCAGATATCATGATTTTTGTTGCTTTTGAAGATATTTCAAAAAAGTCTATTGAGCCATCTCCTGATAAATCAACATCTATAAAAGCTTGTGTATCGCCTGTCCAGTTTGTTGTATCAAACTTGTCTATTGTTGAGTTTTGCGCATCTAATGCTGCGCCACTTTGTGAAAAAAAGCCTCCTGAAAAGAAGTTTGTGAATCCGTTTTCATCTTTGCCAATGGCGCTGCCAACTTTGAGGACACCATAATCTAATTTAACATTGCCATAAAACTCTGACATATCTGCGTTTAGCTCTATTGTTCCCATATGGTCTTGATTGCCAATAGTGATTCCTCCACTGTCTGGTGAGCCTGAAATTGGGTCATTAAATATTATTGAGCCGTTATGTGCCATAAGCTTAATGTTAGAGCTATTGCCACCTGCATAAATTGCGTTTGCTTTATCACCTGCTTTGTTGCCAGAAAACTCTGTGTTGCCATTTACTGCATATATATTTAATTTGCCTGTATTATAAATCGCGCCACCTTTTGCATCAGCACCTGATGCTTTATTATCTGTAAAAGATGTGTTATAAATGTTTGTGGTTGCATCTGAGTCGTTATAAATAGCGCCACCGTATGCATTTGTTGAGGTTGCGTTTGCTGTGTTATTTGCAAATGTGCTATTAAATATTGAAGTTTTGCCGTTTAAATAAAGAACGCCACCAAAAATGTTACCTACATATGATGTGTTGTTTTTGAAAGTTGTATTAAAAACGTTTAAGTTTGAGCCCCTCTCTGTTGTTAAAGCGCCTCCATACGAGCTTGCTGAGTCGGCTGCGTTGGTGATTATTAAATCAAGAAGGTTTAGTGTTCCTTTTTGAAGATCGCCCAAGTCATAAGTGTTGCTTCCGTCTATAACATATTTGCCATTACCAAAAATGGTTAAGTTACCATCATTCATTGCATTAACATCATAGTCCAAAGATAAATCACTTGTCAATGAAAACGTTCTTTTTTTGGATGCTTGAAATGCGACATCAAGAGCTTTGTCTGTTTGAGTTTGAGTAAACTCTGAGCTAGAATGTGAAAACTCATATAAATAATTGTTTGTATATGCGTCGGCAAAAGTGTTTCGGTCTATGCCTGATATTGCATCAGCAAATATTGTATAGTTTGATAGCGATTGAGTATTAATATCACTTAAAACTCTAAAACCTATTGTGCCTTTTATTTCGCCTGAGGTTGCGTTTATTGTATCTATTTGAGAGTTTTTAAAATCTGCGTCTAAATATGTTATTGCGTTTCTACCTACAGAGAAACCACCATCTGCAACGTGCTGTTTTATGCTTCCGTCTGCAAAGTTGAGATAGCCGCTTACTATGCCAACACTATTGCCTGAAAAAATGCCATCCATCATAACAAAACCTGTCGAATTTTTTATGAAATCTGGGTCGTTTATTAAAATCATAGCGTTGTTGATATCGCCTGTTATATTATCTTTGATGTCTACATAGCCTGAGTTGCTTGTATTCATTACGGCATTTATATATAACTCACCTGTGTTATAAATTGCGTTTGAAATATTGTTTGCTTTGTTTCCTTCAAACAGTGTTGTGCCACTGTCTGAGATGATGCTTAGCTCGCCTGTATTATAGATTGCGCCACCGTGAGTGCCTGCAGTGTTATTTTTAAAAATGCCTTGAATGCTATAAATTTCGTATTCATTTGCAATTGCACCGCCAAATTCTTGAGCTTTGTTGTTTTCAAAAACTGCGTTAATAGTATTAATTACTGAGATGTTTGCAATTGCGCCACCAGAATCCGCTTGGTTGTTTTTGTATGTGCCTGATAAGAGTGTTATTCCACCTTCATTATATAATGCACCACCCAAAGCATTGCCATTATCTGATTTTGCAGAGTTGTTTGTAAAGTCTGAGTATAACACTGCTATTGTGCCTTCATTATAAACGCCACCGCCTTGCGCGCTATATGAGCCTACTGATTTTGAATGGACAGAGTTATTTATGAAAGTCGCTATAATATTGGCATCATTTGAAGTGACAAGATTAACAAATGCACCACCTTTAACATCTGCCTCAGCTGCGCTTGTGGTTGCAAAGTTTTTAAGTAAAACATTGCTTAATAATCCTGAGGCTGAAAAAGATATTGTAGAGTTTTTGTTACCGCCATTTAATGCAAAACCGTTTCCATATATATGCGCCACTTCTGCAAAAGTTATACTTCCCTCAACAGTTATGTCATTTGCAAGCCTTGCATAATCATTGTTTGTTATGGTATCTCTTAACTCGGCAATGTTTGTAACATCATTATAGATATTAAGAGCGTTTGCTGTGCTTGATAATAATAAAGCGGCACTTAAAAAGATGCACTTTTTTAAGACGCTTTTGTATTGCTTGTTTAGATAACCGATTGTTGATTTGTTTTGCATATTGCCTCCCTTTTATAAAATATTAACAAAAAGTTAACAATAGATTTATTTAAATTGCAAGTATTATTTATTCAACTGTTACTGATTTTGCCAAATTTCTTGGTTGATCAACATCTCTTTTTAAGAAAACCGCAATATAATATGCCAAGAGTTGCAAAGAAACATTGGCAAGCATTGGAAATATTTTTTCATGCGTGTTTGGAATTTTAATGGCATAGTCAAATAAATCTTCATCAAAGCTTGTATTATCAGAGACGAATCCAAAAACAACTGAATTTCTGGCTTTTGCTTCTTGGATATTTGAAACAACTTTATCAAAAGTTATGTCTGGACCTAAGACCGCAATTACTGGCATTTCTTTATCTAATAATGCAATTGGGCCATGCTTTAACTCTCCTGCTTGATATGCATTTGCGTTTATATAGCTAATCTCTTTTAGTTTTAAGGCTCCCTCAAAAGCGGTTGCGACATTAAGACCCCTTGCTATATATATGCATGCTTTATAATCTTTTATGACGTTTGCTATGTTTTTTATATTGTCATGATTGCTTAAAATTTGCTCCATTTTTGCTGGGACAGAAAATGCTTGGCGTTTTATTTCATTTAATTCTTGAGCGTCTAAAAACTTTTTTTCTTCTGCTAAATATAGACCCAAGCAAAACAAAGAGAACAGTTGTGCACTGTATGACTTTGTTGCAGCAACAGAAACTTCAACCCCTGCATTAATAGGCATTATGCCATTTGCAAAACGAGTTATGTTTGAGCTTGTTCTGTTAGTTAAGACCAAAATTTTTGCGCCTTTTTCAACACCCATTTTAACCGCACTTATTGTGTCTGCGGTTTCTCCTGATTGTGAGATGCCAATCATTAATGTTTTATTATTTATAATATTGTGTTTATAAATATATTCACTAGCACTTTCTACTGAAACTGGAATGTTTAGCCACTCTTCCCATAAAGACTTTGTATACATTGCAGCGTGTAAAGATGTGCCGCAAGCAACAATTGTTATGTTGTCTATTTTGCTGAAGTCTATGTGTAAGTCAGGAATATATACTGGTTTTGTTGCGTCTATAATATATTGTGATAATTGCTGTCTTATTATTGAGGGTTGCTCATATATTTCTTTTAGCATAAAGTGCTCATGGCCGCATTTTGAAATGTCTTCTGTTGAGAAGCTAACCTCTTCTGCTTTTTTGTTGATAATATTATTTTCTTTGTCAAAGACTGAAATTTCATCTTTTTTGACAACGCAAACTTCTTTATCTTCAAGATTTATATATTTGTTAACTTTGCCAATTAATGCTGTTATATCACTTGCAATAAAGTTTTCTTTGTTACCTAGGCCAATAATTAAGGGGGCGTTTTTTCTGGTTGCAATTATTTGGTTTGGGTGGTCTTGGTGCATAATACAAAATGCAAAAGTGCCTTTTATTTGGCTGATGGCATTAAAAACTGCTTTTTTAATATCTTTTGTTTTTTTGTATTCAAGCTCTATTAGATGAACTGCTGTTTCTGTATCTGTTTGAGAAATAAATGTATAGCCCTTTTTTATAAGCATATCCTTAAGCTCTTTGTAATTTTCTATAATACCATTATGAACGAGAGCAACTTTTTTGTCGTTTGAGAAATGTGGGTGAGCGTTTTCAATACTTGGGACGCCATGAGTTGCCCATCTTATATGGCCTATTCCCATATTTGAGTTCTTGTCATTAAAGGACTTTGATAATTCTTTAAGATTGCACAACTTTCCTTGAGCTTTTATGTTTATTAATTTTGCATTATCATTAATTGCAATGCCTGCGCTGTCATAACCTCTGTATTCAAGATTTTTAAGACCACTTAAAAGATTGTCTACAACGGCATTGTTGCCAATATATCCTATTAATCCGCACATGATTATTTCTCCTTAAAATAGTTGATTTTATTTAATGTTTTTATAATATTTTCTTTGTTTCTTTTTTTTATGGGCTTTATGGGGTTTCCTGAATAGACTGTCCAAGGCTCAAACTTATATCTTGGCGGCACAAAACTTAGTGCTCCGATGACGGTACCTTCAGGAATATAGTTGTCTGGCATTACAACAGAGTTTGCCCCAACACCTGTGAATTTATCCATAATGACGCTGCCCTCAATCTCTTTGACCTCTGGTATTGAGTGAGCTACAAGCTCATTTACATAGTCATTTGAGCTTAGCCAAATTTTTGCCCCTGCTGCAACTGATGAGCAGTCACCAATTTCAAATTTATGTCTGCCAAAGCCTCCTGAGATGTGAGCTCCGGCTGTAATCTCACAGTCGTTGCCAATTTTGCAAGCGCAAGAGATTCTGCAAAAATCCCCTATTCTGACATTGTCGCCTATTTCCATTTCGTCTGGTTTTTTTATTATTGCATATTGTCCTAAGACAAAGTTTTTTCCTGTTTTCATTTTTTTCTCCATTTGGAGATGTTCATACATTTATATGATAATAGCAAACAACATTTGGTTGCAAAAAATTTCATAGCTATAAATTTTATAAAAAAATTATTAAATATAACAAATAACTTGTTGAAATTTATTTTTTATTATATATTCTATCACAAATTAATTAATTCACATAAATGAAGGAACTATATAATATGAGAACAATTACAAGAGCCGATGTTGCAGACACAATATATAGAGAAGTTGGACTTTCAAGAAAAGATTCTGAAGAAATTTTGGATACAGTTATTGATTCTATTGTCAATGCAATTAGTGCTGGTAATGATGTGAAATTATCTTCTTTTGGCACGTTTTCTTTAAGAAGTAAAAAAGAGCGTATTGGCAGAAACCCAAAAACAAAAGAAGAAGCTATTATATCTTCTAGAAAAGTTGTTACTTTCAAGCCATCTAACACTATGAAAGCAATCATTAACAAGAAGTAATTATGGTCATTAATAAATCTAAAGAAGCATTCAGAACGATTAGGGAGCTTGCGCACGAAGTTGGCGTGGCTACTCATGTTCTTCGATTTTGGGAAACAAAATTCCCTCAAATTCAGCCTATGAAAAGAACTGGGGGTAGACGTTTTTATCGCCCTGATGATGCTGAGCTTATTAGGCTTATTCAAAACCTGTTGCATGAAAAAAGAATGACTATTGAGGGAGTGCAAAAGCTTTTTGGTAAAAGAACCATTAAATCTATTTTGGGAGAAGAAATTCAAAAAGACTTTTTTTCTTTGCCTGATGAAGAAAAAGAAAATGGCAGCGAAAATGAAGATAAATATAAAGCACTTTTAGAATCGGTTATGGCAGAGTTAGAAGAGTTAAAGAAAGCACTTTAAGTGCTTTTTTTATAAACACTTTCTTTTTTCTTTTGCTTTTAGGATGTCTAGGTCTCTTTCTGTTGCGATTTTATTTAAGATGGTTTTTGTAATATTTTCTAGACCTTTATCTTCTCTATAATCTGCCACAATTGCAAAGTTTACTCTATCTTCTTTTAAGAGTTTTATTGCATTGGCGCTTCCTTTGTGTTTGTCATATACGCAGATTGCATGACCTTGTCTTTGCTTAACCAGCCTCATTGAGGGAATGTCTGTCATGCCGTCACCAAAATATATCATTCTTGAAAAAGGGATTCTTCTTTTGTCATCTGGCAAAAACTCATTAACAGCCTTGTCTTCTAAGGCTCCTAAGCCTTTGTTTATTTTTGAGAGGTATTGAGTTTTTGTTGTATAGTTAACTATTCTTGCTGGCCAGATTGGTTTTTCGTTTTCATCATAGGCATAAGAGCAAGCAAATATGTCTTTGAATTTTTTTGCAATTGAGCAGCCTTTTATTATAGAGCCGATGCCTGCTGATATAACATAGTGCTCAATATCTAGCCCCAGATATTTTCCATATTTGTTAATTCTGTCAAACCAGCTTTCAACCCCTTGGAAAAACTCAATGTTTTTGCCCATTTTTCTTAAGTGTGAGCGTGTTAGGTTTATGCCCTTTTCTTCTGCCATTTTCTTTAGCCAATACATTGAAGATGTAATTTGGTCGACGCCATTTTTTTCTCCCCATTCATTTGCCATATCCCAAAAATCTTGCGCGGTCATGCCAAATTCTGGAATTAGGGCATACTCTTGCATATATGTTGTAGATAGTGTTTCATCAAAATCATAAATTAAGGCTATTTTGTTTTTTCTTGGCATTTTATAATTCCTTCTTGCATTTTAATTCAATTTATTATAAAACAAATTAGTTAATAAGGAGTTTATAAAATGGCAGTTAAATCAATGGAAGAATTAGTAGCTTTGTGCAAAAGGCGTGGTTTTGTGTTTCAGGGGTCTGAAATTTATGGCGGACTTAAGGGAACTTATGACCTTGGACCTCTTGGCGTTGAGCTTAAGAAAAATATTAGAAATGCTTGGTGGAAGTCTTTGGTTTATGAAAGAGATGACGTTGAAGGCGTTGAGTGTTCTCACTTGTCTGCACCCTTGGTGTGGAAGTATTCTGGGCATGAAGACACATTCTCAGACCCATTAGTTGATTGCAAAAAATGTAAAGGCAGATTTAGGGCAGACCATTTAACTGATAATAAATGCCCTAACTGTGGATCAACAGAATTAACTGAGCCAAGACCATTTATGCTAATGATGAAAACAAACGTTGGCCCTGTTGATGACGGCTCTTCTTTTGCATATTTGCGTGCAGAAACAGCGCAAGGCACATACCTAAACTTCAAAAATGTTTTGGATTCAACTGCAAGAAAAATCCCTTTTGGTATTGCTCAGCACGGAAAATCTTTCAGAAATGAAATTACACCGAGAAACTTTTTGTTCCGCCTGCGTGAGTTTGAGCAAGCAGAAATGCAATTTTTTGTTGAGCCTGGCACAGATGAAAAATGGTTTGATGAGTGGAAAAAAATTAGGCTTGATTGGTGGGTTAAGATGGGTATTGCAAAAGATAATTTGCGCACCTCTGAGCATGACAAATTGGCTCACTATGCAAAAGCAGCAGAAGATATTGAATACAAATTTCCTTGGGGCTTTGATGAGATTGAGGGTATTCATAACCGTCAAGACTTTGACCTTGGTTCACATACAAAAAACCAAGAAGAATTTGACATCAAAGCAACAGTTATGCCAAACAAAGATTCAACAACAAAAATGGCATACACAGATCAAGTTAAAAATGAGACCTATATTCCGTTTGTAATCGAGGCTGCTGCTGGCTTGGACAGAGCTATGATTGTGTTCTTGAATGAGGCTTATAATGAAGAAACACTTGCAAATGGAGAAACCAGAACAGTATTAAAATTGCACAAAAATTTGTCACCAATCAAAGTTGCAATTGTGCCATTAAAGAAAAACAACGAAGCTATTATGCAAAAATGTGATGAAATAAAGCATAGCTTACTAAAGTTGGGAATCGGCAGAGTTTCTTTAGAGAGCATTGGCAATATCGGAAAAGCTTATCGCCGTCATGATGAGATTGGGACACCAATTTGCATTACTGTTGACTTTGATACAATTGAGAAAAGCCCAGCAAGCGTTACAATCAGAAACAGAGACACAATGGAGCAAACCAGAATAAATATTGATGAGCTTGAGGCATATATCAAAAATTATTTCAACGATTAATTAATTTTGTAATAATCAAAAAGGACAGTTTGAACTGTCCTTTTTTTTGATGCTTGCTAATTGGCTTTAATACTTGCCGCAGCAATGCTTATATTTTTTGCCACTACCGCAAGAGCAAACGCTGTTTCTTGAAACCTTATCACTTTTTATTGGTGATGAGTTTTCTTCTTTTTCTCTGTTTTCTTGCATGGTGTATTTTTTTTCTGTGCGCTCAAGCTCTTCTTGTGCGTCCATTCTAATAGCGCTTCTGCATATCATAAAGGTGGTTTGCTCACGCAATATGTCTAACATTTCTGAAAACATATTAAAAGCTTCTTTCTTATATTCATTCAATGGGTCTTTTTGACCATATGCGCGTAAAACAATGGTGTGGCGCATCAAGTCAAGCGTTGCAATATGCTCCTTCCAAACACCGTCTAAGACTTGCAAGAAGATTGTTTTTTCTACACTTTTTAATAAGTCTTGTGGAACGTGTTTGTTTTTTTCAACCAAGCCTGCTTCAAGAGCTTTTAAGATTCTGTCTTCAAACTCAAGAGCTGTTATATCTTCATTTGACCAGTTTTGAAGAGGCATATTAAAGCCTGTTATTCTGATTAATTCTTGTTGCAAGCTTTCTAAATTCCAGTTTTTTTTGTCTTCTGCAAGGTGAGAGAAAATTACTTGACTAACATATTCTTGGCGCATTTCCATTATTTTTTCTGAAACGTCTTCTGCGTTCATAATCTCTTTTCTTTGCTCATAGATAACTTTTCGTTGATCATTCATTACGTTATCATATTTTAAGAGATTTTTTCTGATGTCAAAGTTTCTTTCTTCTACTTTGCTTTGTGCTTTTTCTAATGCTTTTGAAATAAATGGGTGGATTAAAGGTTCTCCTTGTGGAAGCCCCATTTTATCTAGCATCATAGAGATTCTTTCTGAGCCAAAAATGCGCATTAAGTCATCTTCTAATGACAAGAAGAACTTTGATGCCCCTGGGTCGCCTTGACGGCCTGAACGACCACGCAACTGGTTATCGATGCGGCGAGATTCATGTCTTTCTGTGCCAAGGACGTATAAACCACCTGCGTCAAGAGCTTTTTTCTTGTCTGCTTCTATCTCTTTTTTTAACTGAGTTTTTATTTTTGCTATTTGCTCATCAGTTTCATCTCCTGCAAGTAAGTCTTGCAAGCGCATATCTAAGTTGCCGCCAAGTTGAATGTCTGTTCCTCTACCAGCCATATTGGTTGCTATTGTTACAGCCCCTGGGTGGCCAGCTTGGGCAATTATATGAGCCTCTCTTTCATGGTGGCGAGCGTTTAAGACCTCAAATTTTATCTTTGTGTTCTTTTTTAATAAGTCTGCCAAAAGCTCTGATTTTTCAATAGAAGTTGTGCCAACCAAGATAGGTTGCCCTTTTTGGTTGCAGTCAATTATTGTTTTTATGATTGCGTCATACTTTTCTTCTTGTGTCTTATAGATTTCGTCATCATAATCTTTTCTTGAAACGCCTCTATTGGTTGGTATTTCAACCGAAGGCAGATTATATATATCTAAAAATTCTGCTTCTTCTGTCATGGCTGTGCCTGTCATGCCTGATAATTTTGGATATAATCTAAAATAATTTTGGAAGGTAATTGATGCAAGTGTTTGATTTTCTGATTGAATGTGAACACCTTCTTTTGCCTCAATTGCTTGGTGAAGACCGTCTGAATAACGTCTGCCTTCCATCATACGGCCAGTAAACTCATCAATAATTACGACAGAGTTGTTTTTTACTATATAATCAACATCTCTGATGTGCATTTTGTGGGCGCGCAATGCTTGGTTTACGTGTTGAACAAGTCCAACATTTGCGATATCATATAATGTGCCGTCTTTGATTAAGCCAACGTCTTTTAATAATTGCTCTACGTGCTCCATACCGCTTTCTGTTAAGGCAACAGATTTTTGTTTTTCGTCTTTTTCAAAGTCTTCTTCTTTTAACATTGGGATGATTTTGTTTACTAAAATATATTTTTCTGAGCTGTCTTCTGCAGCACCAGAGATAATTAATGGGGTTCTTGCCTCATCAATTAAAATGCTGTCTACCTCATCGACAATTGCAAAGTTAAATTCTTTTTGGACAAGCTCGTCTAGATGAAAACGCATATTATCACGCAAATAATCAAAACCAAGCTCGTTGTTTGTTGCATATAAAATATCTGATGCGTAAGCTTGCTTTCTGTCTTCTTGAGATTTTTCATGTGTGATATAATCAACACTTAAGCCCAAAAACTTATAAACTTGACCCATCCACTCTGCGTCACGCTTTGCCAAATAATCATTAACAGTTACAACGTGAACACCTTTGTCATTAAGTGCGTTTAAGTATGCTGCAAGGGTTGCTACCAAGGTTTTACCCTCACCTGTTTTCATCTCTGAAATCATACCTTTGTGCAAAACAATACCGCCAACAAGCTGAACGTCATAATGGCGCTGGCCTAGGGTTCTTTTGGCTGCCTCTCGCACGTTGGCAAAAGCCTCTGGCAATAAGTCGTCTAAGCTTTCTCCCTCTAAGTGGCGCTTTTTGAATTCAAGGGTTTTTTGGCGCAACTCATCATCTGAGAGCTTTTCAAAATCTGGCTCAAGAGCGTTTATTGTGTTTATTGTTTTTGAAAGTTTTTTTATAAATCTGTCATTGGCAGAGCCAAAAAGTTTTTTTGCAATTTTATTTAACATTATATATTATCCTTTTATTTAAGTAATATTTAGTATTTTAAACATATAAAGTCAATACATAAACTATAGTGTGTATAAAGTTTTGAGATTTTTCTTGCAATTTTATTTGCCTTTGATAACTTGAAATAAATTTATAAGGAAAAATTATGGTTATTACGTTTGCTGCAATCTTGATTGCGTTACTTGCAATAATTAGGCCGTTGCAAAGAAACGGGTTTTATATTATCAACTCAATCGTTGTGGTTGCAGTTGCATATTATATTGAGCAAAATTATTTTAGAACAACAATGTTTTCTTATAAAACTGTTATGTTGTTTTTTGTTTTTCAGATTATATCTATGAATATTACAACTTTTATTGCCTATGGCGTTGATAAGAAAAGAGCCCAAACAAAAAAATATAGAGTATCGGAAGAAACATTGATATGGCTGCAAATTCTTGGTGGCTTTGTTGGCGCTGTTGTTGGGCAAAAATATTTTAAGCATAAAACAAAAAAAGCATCTTTTAGAAAAAGATTTTGGCTGGCATTTATTTTGGAGCTTGCAATAATTATATATATTATCAAGGTTTTATTTTATGTTTAAGGCATTAAAAGAAAGAAACTATAGACTGTTTTTTTCTGGGCAGTTTGTGTCTTTGCTTGGCTCTTGGGTGGCAAATACGGCAATGAGTTGGCTTGTATATGACCTGACAAACTCTGCCTTTTTAATGGGAATGATAACGTTTATTAATGCCCTGCCCTCTTTGCTATTAATGCCTTTTGCAGGTGTTGTGATAGATAAAGTTAATCAATATAAAATGATGATATTTTTGCAAGTGATGCTTATGTTTTGGGCAATTTTATTGGCTGCGTTGACCATTGTTGGGGTTATTGAGGTTTGGCATATTGTTGTTTTGGGCTTGTTTGCAAATGCTGTGATGGCTTTTGATATGCCACTTAGACAGGCTTTTGTGGTCAAGCTTGTGAGCAAAAAAGAGTTATTAAACAATGCAATCTCTCTTAATGCGGTTAACTTTAATTTGGCAAGACTGATTGGCCCTGCTGTGGCTGGAGTTTTGATTGCAAAGTTTTCTGAGGGAGTTTGCTTTTTGTTAAATGCAATTAGCTTTATTGCGGTTGTTTTTGCGCTTTTATTAATTAATGTTGACGATGACGAGAAGAGAAAAGCCAAAAAGATAAATTATTTTAAGGAGATTAAAGAAGGGCTTGTCTATATAAAAAATTGCTCCGTAATAAGCACAATATTATTATTTTTGACAATAACAAGTTTTACGGCAGGGATATATTCCTTAATTACGCCCATATATGTTAAAGAGCTTTTAAGCGGTGATCCAAAAGAGATGGGGTATCTTATGAGCTGTATGGGGATTGGCAGCTTGCTTGGGTCTTTATATGTTGCAAGCAAAAAACACAAAAAAGAGTTTGTATCGCAGATAATTGCAGGGTCTTTTGTGTTTGCTATTTGTTTTATTTTGTTATCGTTTATACATCTATTATGGATTGATATGATTTTGATGTTTTTGTCTGGATTGGGAATGAGTTGTGTTATGATTGGCTGCAATACCACAATTCAAAACGCAGTTGATAATGCCAAAAGAGGTAGAGTTATGAGCTTTTATTCTTTGACGTTTGTTGCAACTGTTCCTCTTGGGCACTTGTTTTGGGGGCAAGTGATTGACATTGTTGGGCTTGCTAGCTCTTTGCTTGTTGCCGGAGGTGTATTGTTGGCTATTACAATTATTTTTATACCCAGATTAGAGCCCTTAGCTAGAGCCTACTAACCTGCCTCAAAAAGCCAAATTCAAAAAGTAAAGTTCTTCACAAAAGAGAATCTAT
>CAYJIO010000008.1:12563-21695 GCA_964370255.1 uncultured Azospirillaceae bacterium | reverse complement strand
AAATTGAAGTATCTAGAATTGGTAAAGTTCGTAGAGCAAAATTATACTTCTTGCGCGCATTGCGTGGTAAGTCTGCTCGTATTGCAGACGATTTGGCAGCAGCGGCTAAAGCTCGCGAAGAAGCTAAAAACAAATAATCCATATAATGGTTTATTAATACAAAATTTGCAAAGAAATCCCTCGGTCATGTATTATTTATACACTCCCTTGGGATTTTTTTTTAATTTTTATTACTAACCTCATTCTATGAATTATTTGAGATAAAAAGCCTTAAAATTCCCCTCTTGAGAGGGGTGGGCCTGAAAGGCTCGGGGCGTGGTTGCCCTTATAAAAGTTTCTATACAGCTATAGAAAACCAGCGGTTGGCTCACCCCAACCGCTTTTTTTGTTCCAAATAACTATTAGCTTGCAATTTATCTAAAACAGATTTATATAAAATTTATGCAATATTCAAATGTTCCAGTTGGTTTTGATGCCTTATTTTTGTCTGAGCTTTTCAAAAAGTCAGATGCATCTTTTTTATATATATTATCTGACGGAAAAGTTTTGCAACAAGCTTATGAAAATATAAAGTTCTTTGCGCCAAAGGTTGAGGTCTTGACCTTGCCAGCGTGGGATATTCAAGCTTATGACAGGGTTTCTCCTAATGCTGAGATTGTTGCAGAGCGGATAAAAACTTTATCAAAAATAATTTCTGAGCCTGATAAAAAAAGAGTTGTCTTGGCGTCTACTTCATCAATACTGCAGTTATTGCCGCCAAAAGAAATTTTTATGAATTCTTTTGTTATAAAAAAAGGCAAGAGCATTAACCGAAAGAAATTTTTGGAGTTTTTGAGCTCAAATGGATATAACAAAACAGAACAAGTGCTTGAGCCATTAGAGTTTGCGGTGCGTGGCGATATTATTGACGTTTTTGCACCAAGTGCCGATGTTCCAATCCGCATAGATTTTTTTGATGATGAGGTTGAGAGTATAAAATATTTTGACGTGCTTTCACAAAGAACAACACAAATAATTTCTGAGTTTTCTTTTTATATTGGCTCTGAGCTTTTATTGAATGAACAAACAATAAAGACTTTTAGACGTCGCTATATTGAAGAGTTTGGGGCTAGCGCACTACATGATGAAATTTATGAAGCAATATCAAACGGAGCTCACTTTAATGGTGCTGAAAACTGGCTGCCTCTTTTTTATGAAAATCTTAACTCAGTTTTTGACTATTTGCCAGATGCACAAACTTTTGTGGGGGAAAATGTTTTTGAGGCCATAGAAAATAAAGAGTTTTCAATCAAAGATTATTATCAAGCTCGTATTGATGCAAATGATGATTACCGACCAGTTAGACCAGAATCGTTTTATATAAATGGTATCAAAACACTTGAAAACTCTAACATAATATCTTCTCAAAACATTGGTGGGGTTGATAAAAAAGCGTTGCCATCACGCACTTTTTATCCAAACAAGTTTGATGAGTTAAATACTTATATAGATGAAAACAAAGATAAAAAAATAACCATTGGTTGCTATAAAAAGTCATCTATTGAAAAAGTTAAAAATATTGTTGAGAGTAAAAACGTTATAATTGAGGTTGCTCCGCTGATAAACGGCTTTAAGACAGATAGAGTTTTATTTATTACAGAAGCAGATATTTTTGGAGAAAAGCCTAACAAAATTAAAAAAACCAAAGCAAGCGCAAAGAACTTTATTGCTGATGTATCTCAGCTTAATGCAGGTGAGTTGGTTGTGCACATAGAGCACGGGATTGGGCGCTTTTTAGACCTAGAGACAATTGTTGCAGGTGGGCAGCCACACGACTGCTTAAAGATTTTATATAATAACAACGCAAAGCTTTATGTGCCGGTTGAAAATATTGATGTGCTGTCAAGATATGGTATCGATGATGAGAATATAACGTTAGACACTATTGGTGGTGTTGCTTGGGGCGCTAAAAAAGAAAAAATAAAAAAACGAATCAAAGAAATTGCAGCTGAGCTTATTAAGGTTGCAGCACAAAGAGAGCTTAAAAAAGCAGACATATTCAACCTGCAAGAGGCAATGTATCAAGAGTTTTGTTCTTACTTTTTGTATAATGAAACAAATGACCAACTATCTGCAATTGAAGATGTATTTTCTGACCTTGCAAAAGGAATGCCAATGGACAGACTTGTGTGTGGTGATGTTGGCTTTGGCAAGACAGAAGTTGCACTGCGAGCAGCTTTTAATGTTGCATCAAACGGGGCTCAGATTGCGCTTATTGTGCCAACAACCTTGCTTGCTCGTCAACATTTCATCAACTTCAAAAAACGTTTTGAGGGCTTTAATATCAGGGTTGAGATGTTATCTAGACTTGTGACCACAACAAATGCAAAAAAAATCAAAGAAGATATTAAAAGCGGCGAGGTTAGCATTGTTATTGGCACGCACGCACTGCTTGCAAAAGATATAGAGTTTGCAAATTTGGGGCTTTTGATTATTGATGAGGAGCAACATTTTGGCGTGGTTCATAAAGAAAAACTAAAACAGCTAAAAGCAAATATTCACGTTTTAACCTTGTCTGCAACCCCAATTCCTAGAACTTTGCAACTATCTTTAACTGGGGTTAAAAACTTGAGCATTATTGCAACCCCTCCTGTCGACAGGCTTGCAATACGTAGTTTTGTTCAGCCATTTGATCAGGTCATGATAAAAGAGGCAATATATAGAGAGAAATTCAGAGGAGGGCAAAGTTATTTTGTGTGCCCCAGGGTTTCTGATATTTTTGAGCTGCACCAAAAACTAACTGAGCTTATGCCTGATATAAAAATTGCTGTTGCACATGGGCAGATGAGCCCAACAAAACTAGAAGATGTTATGAGCTCTTTTGCAGACGGTGAGGCAGATGTGTTGCTTGCAACCACAATTATAGAATCGGGGATTGACCTGCCAAGAGTTAATACAATGATAATACACAGAGCAGACATGTTTGGCCTTGCACAGTTGTATCAACTAAAAGGAAGAATCGGGCGCTCAAAAATTAGGGGATATTGTTATTTTACGGTGCCAAAAAACAAAAAGCTCAAACCAATTGCGCAAAAGCGTTTGAGCATCTTGCAGTCATTAGACTCATTGGGAGCAGGATTTATGCTTGCAAGTCATGATATGGATTTGCGCGGGTCTGGAAACATTCTTGGTGATGAGCAATCTGGGCATATTAAAGAAGTTGGGATTTCTTTATATCAACAAATGCTTGAAGACGAGATAAACAGACAAAAGCAAGGAATTGCTGAAGATGCTCAAACTGAGTGGTCGCCACAAATAACTGTTGGAATCCCCATCATTATTCCTGAAGGATATGTATCTGACTTATCTCAGCGCTTGGCATTATATAAGCGCATTGCAGAATTAAAAGATAATGAAGAGATTGAAGAGATGACATCAGAGCTAGTTGATAGATTTGGAAAAATCCCCAATCCTGTTATAAATCTGTTGAAAATTGTTGAAGTAAAGCAACTTTGCAAAAGTTTGAATATAGAAAGAATTGATGCAGGCGACAAGGGCTTTCTAATCTCGTTTAAGAATAACAAGGTTAATGATGTTGATAAACTTATTGCTGTATCAACTCAAAGCTTTGGCAAAATCAAGCTGCGTCCAGACCAAAAGGTTCAAGTTATTGAAGACCTAAGCGATTATTCAAAAAGGATTGAGGCAATAAAACAGACGTTACAAAAAATATAAGTTATTTTATGGCGATTTTTGTTACTTCTGTTGCGCACTCTACGGGTATTATCTTAAGCTCATCTATCACATTCTGAGGTATTTCTGCCAAATCTTTTTCATTTTCTTTTGGGATTACAACAGTTTTTATGCCACCTCTTAATGCTGATAACAATTTTTCCTTAAGACCGCCAATAGGCAGAACTCTGCCTTGAAGTGTGATTTCTCCAGTCATGGCAACGTCTTTTCTGACCGCTTTGTCTGTTAAGATTGAGACAATTGTTGTATACATTGCAATGCCTGCCGAAGGGCCATCTTTTGGGGTCGCGCCTTCTGGGACGTGAATGTGAACATCTGTGCTTTCAAAGATGTCTGGGTTTATGCCAAGGTCTTTGCAATGAGATTTTACAACAGAAAATGCCGTGTCAATAGACTCCTTCATAACATCACCTAATTTGCCTGTTTGGGTAATTTTTCCTTTTCCTGGCATTTTTGCGGCCTCTATAAACAAGATGTCTCCGCCAACCTCTGTCCATGCGAGGCCCGTGGTTAAGCCTATTTGGTCTTCTTTTTCTGCAACGCCGAATCTAAATTGCTTAACTCCTAGATACTTCTCTAGATTTTTTGGGGTTACTTCTACTTTGGATATCTTATCTAAGAGAATTTCTTTAACGGCTTTTCTGGCAACTTTTGAGAGTTCTCGCTCAAGGTTTCTGACCCCTGCTTCTTTTGTGTAATATCTTATAATTTCTCTTATTGCTTCATTTGAGATTGTTATTTCTGATGCTTTAAGCGCGTTCTCTTCTAGTGCTTTGGGCAATAGGTGGCGTTTTGCTATCTCTACTTTTTCGTCCTCTGTATAGCCAGAAAGTCTTATAATCTCCATTCTGTCTAATAATGGCCTTGGCATATCTAAGGAGTTTGCAGTTGTTACAAACATTGCGTCTGACAAGTCATAGTCAACCTCAAGATAATGGTCATTAAATGAGTTGTTTTGCTCTGGGTCTAAAACCTCTAGCAATGCAGAGGCTGGGTCGCCTCTATAGTCGTTGCCAAGCTTGTCTATCTCGTCAAGTAAAAATAATGGGTTTGAGGAGCCGGCTTTCTTCATCCCTTTTATGACTTTTCCTGGCATTGAGCCTATATATGTGCGTCTGTGACCTCTAATTTCTGCCTCATCACGCACGCCGCCAAGGGCTGCTCTGACAAACTTTCTGCCTGTTGCTTTGGCAATTGATTTGCCTAAGGATGTTTTGCCAACACCTGGGGGACCCACCAAGCAAAGAATCGGCCCTTTGACTTTGCTTGCTCTTGACTGAACTGCCAAATATTCTACAATTCTTTCTTTTACTTTTTCTAGCCCGTAATGGTCTTTGTCTAGTATTTCAACGGCTTTTTGAAGGTCTTTGTTTACTTTTGAGTTTTCTTTCCAGGGAATGTCTAAGACCCAGTCCAAATAATTTCTAACCACAGTTGCCTCAGCGCTCATAGCACCCATATTCTTTAACTTCTTAAGCTCTGAAAGGGCTTTTTCTTTTGCTTCTTTTGAGAGCTTTTTTTTATTTATTTTTTGTTCATATATTGCTATTTCTGAGTTTTCTTGTTCATCTTCGCCTAGCTCTTTTTGAATAGCCTTCATTTGCTCATTTAGGTAATAATCTTTTTGGCTTTTTTCCATTTGTTTTTTTACGCGAACTTTAATTTTGTTTTCAACCTCTAATAAGGTTATTTCAGAATCCATAAAACCTAAAATCTTTTCTAGCCTATTTGTTAAAGACTGGCTTTCTAATAAAAACTGTTTATCTGCAATTTTAAGAGTTAAATGAGAGGCAATTGTGTCTGCTAATTTTGAGTAGTCCTCAATTTGGTTAACACTTTCTATTGCATCTTGAGTGATTTTTTTTGACAATTTTACATAGTCATTAAAAGATGATAAGACGGCTCTGACCAGTGCGTCTAGCTCTGCATCCTTGCTTTCAATCCCATCTGGCATAAGAACAAACTCTGCTTCTATATATGATGTCTTTTTGCCAAATGATTTTATTTCTACACGCTCTAACCCCTCGATTAAGACCTTTACAGTGCCGTCTGGCAACTTTAACATTTGCAAGATGGTGCCTATTGTGCCAACACAATACAAATCCCTAAAACGAGGATCATCTGTTTTTGAGTCTTTTTGGGTTAATAAAATGATTGGGTCATTTTTATCTAAAGCCTCTTGCAAAGCGTTTATAGACTTTTGCCTGCCTACAAATAATGGAACAATCATTTTTGGGTAAACAACAATGTCTCTTAATGCTAATACGGGCAACTTTTGTTTTTTCATAATCATTTTATTCTCCTTAGTTTAATATAGGAAGTCAAAGATAAAATTGCAAGACATCAAAAATATATCCACAGTTATAAAAAATATTTGCCATTTTGTTATTTTTTTTGATATATATAATATTAACAAAGGAAAAAATAATGAATATAAGTCTTATAAACAAGAACAGTGATGATATTTATGTTGAGCTTTCTGTTGTGCTTGGCACTACAAACTTGCGCGTGCAGCAATTGTTAAAGCTAGGGCGCGGGGCTGTTGTGGAGCTAGACAAACATATTGGTGATTATGTGGATATATATGCAAACAATACTTTAATTGGCAAGGGAGAAGTTGTTGTTACTGAGAATGATGTTGTAGGAATTAGCCTAATAGATTCAATTAAAAGAAATTAATGAAAAAAAGAAAGAAAACAATATTTAGAAAAATATTTAAGAGAATTATAAAATCTGACATTGCTCAAAGCTTTATATGTCGGATTATTTATGTTTATGTTAAATTGGTTGCAAGAACCACAAAGTGGAATAATTGTGGAGATAAGGATTTTTTAGAGACGCTTGAAGGAGAGGGCGCAATATTGTGCTCTTGGCATTCTAGAATTGCAATGCTTGCAACTTTTGGAAGCAAAGGCAAAAAGGTTAATGCTCTTGTATCTATGCACAGAGATGGCAGATATATTGCCAACTTGTTAGAGCGGTTTAAGTTTAATATTATTAGCGGCTCTACTACAAAAAATGCAAAGGCTGCAGCTCTGCAAATGATGAGATGTCTTGAAAATGATGAGATTATTGCAATAATCCCTGATGGTCCTGTTGGCCCTGCTCAGAAAATGAGTATGTCCCCAATTTTTTATGCACACAAAACTGGCAAGCCAATTATTGCCTCTGCATATAGTATTAAAAACTCAAAAACAATAGAAAAGTCTTGGGATAAAATGATGTTACCACTGCCTTTTTCTAAGGGAGCGTTTGTATTCTCAGAGCCTTTTTATGTGCCTAAAGATGCAAAAAAAGAAGAACTTGAAGAATATAGAAAAAAATTTGAAAAAGAGCTAAACAAGGTTACTAAAAAAGCAGATAAAATAGTGGGCAGAATATGATTGTTCTGGCAACTATAAATGCAAAATATATTCATTGCTCTTTTGCCCTAAGATATTTGAAAGCAAATCTTAAAGAGTTTGAAGAAAAAACAACTATATTAGAATTTAACCCAGATGAAAAAGTAAGCGATATTGCTGAAAAAATATTAAGCCACAAGCCAAAGTATTTGGGATTATCAATATATTTATGGAATGTTGAGGCAATAACAAAGCTTATAAATACTATAAAATCTGTTGCGCCAGAGATAAAAATTATTATAGGCGGACCAGAAGTTGATAACACAATTCCTTGTGATTATGTGATTTATGGCGAGGGAGAGTTTTCATTATATCACATTATTAAAAACAACCCAGAAGAAAAAGAGATATTTATGCCTATTGAGGATTTGTCTGAGCTCAAGATGCCTTATTATCTTTATGATGAGGATGACATTAGAAATAGAATCGTCTATGTAGAAAGCTCTAGGGGCTGTCCTTTTTCTTGTGAGTTTTGTTTGTCTTCAAACTCAAAGGGGGTTAGATATTTTGAGTTGGACTTGTTTTTATCTAATATGGGAATGTTACTTAAAAAAGGGGTTAAGCACTTCAAGTTTATTGATCGCACCTTTAACCTCAAGTTTGAGCGTTGCAAAAAAATATTAGACTTCTTTTATGATAATTATGTTGAAGGACTAAGATTGCATTTTGAAGTTTTTCCTGACAAGATTTCAGATGAGCTTATGGCAGAGATAAAGCGCTTTCCTAAAGAAGCCTTGCACCTAGAAGCTGGAATACAAACATTTTATGAACCATCATTGAGCTTAATATCAAGAAAGCAAGATGAAGAAAAAACACTTAGAAATTTGGCATATATTATGAATGAGACAGGTGCTGATATTCATGCGGATTTGGTGTTTGGCTTGCCAGCTTCAACAATGCAAACAATTGAAGATGATTTTAATAAAATTATTGCGCTAAAACCTCAGGAGCTGCAACTTGGCATCTTAAAAAAACTTAAAGGAGCACCCATTGCAAGGCATGATGAAAAATATCAGATGAAATATTATCAGTACCCACCCTATGAAATTTTGCAAACAAGCACTATATCATATATTGATATGCAAAGATTAAAAAGACTTGCCAGATATTTTGACATTTTTTATAAATATGTGGTTGACGAACAATGGCACTTTGCAAAGTGGCTTAAGCTCTCTGACTTTATTTGGGAGGAATATAAGCAAACATATAAAATATCTGAGAAAAGAAAGCTAGAAATGTTGCAAATCTTTAAGGAGAAGTTTGATGATTGATCAAAAAGCAATGTTTGCCCTTACTCATGGAGTGTATATTACTGGAGCGGTAGAGAAAAATGGCAGAATGGTAGGAAGCGCAATAGATGCCTTGATGCAAGCTGCGATAACACCCAATTTGCTGTGTTTGTCTTGCCATAATGGTAGCTATACAAAAGATGTTATAAAAGACACCGGCTTTGTTTCTGTAAGTGTTGTGGCAAAAAGTGTTGAACCTTCTATTATATCAAACTTTGGGTTCTTGAGCTCAAAAAATGTGGATAAGTGGGACAACGCAGAGCACGAAATTGTTGACAACTTGCCAATTCTTAAAAATTGTGTTGCTTATTTGACTTGCAAAGTTGTTAAAACAGATATATATAAGAGTCATAGCATTTTTGTTTTAGAGGTGCTAAAAGCTGTTATGAAAGACGGAGGCGATGCGCTTACATATACAGACTATCAACAATATTTTAAGAATAAAGTAATAGAAGGATTTAGAAAATGAGTAATAATGAAAAATGGGTATGCACTGTTTGTAATCACGTTCATGACGGAGAAACTCCGTTTGAAGATTTGCCAGAGGACTACGCATGTCCTATATGCGGTGTAGGCAAAGACATGTTTGAAAAACAATAAAAAATTCGCCTATTTGGTTACTAATACATAAAAAAATCTTTTTGCTGGTTGCAAAGGGATTTTTTTGTTTATTAACCGATGATTTTTTTTATCTCGTTGGCTTTTTGCAT
>CAYJIO010000008.1:0-12463 GCA_964370255.1 uncultured Azospirillaceae bacterium | reverse complement strand
GGGATTTTTTTGTTTATTAACCGATGATTTTTTTTATCTCGTTGGCTTTTTGCATTAAGAAGTTTAAGCCTTGTGTATCATCTTTACTTATTAAGTCCTTAAATGTTTGGATTTGGGTGATGTGTTCATCTAAAACATCTAATATGTTGCTTTTGTTTTGCAAAAATATTGACGACCACATTTGTGGTGAGCTTTTGGCAAGGCGGACTGTTGAAGAAAAACCAGCGCTTGCAATCTCTTTTATGTAATTGTCTTTTTCTTTTTGTTTGTTTAAGGTTGTTAAGGCAAGAGCAAATGATGTTATGTGTGAGATGTGGCTAACATAAGCAACGTGAATGTCATGTTCTTTGGCTTGCATATATATTATTTGCATGTCTATTTTTTTATATATATCTGCAACCACGTTCAAGGCGTCTGTTGCGCAGTCTTCTTGATTGCAAATTATTGCGGTCAGCCCTGAAAACGAATCTCTTTGAGCTGCTTTGGGGCCGCTTTTTTCTGTGCCCCACATGGGGTGAGTTGCAACAAAGCGAGCCTTGTTTGGATGATTTTTTATTGCATTGCAGATTTCTTCTTTGGTGGAGCCTAAGTCCATTACAATAGCTGTTTGCTTAATGTTGTCTAATGCGCTTAAAACAATTTTTGGGATAAAGTTTACGGGGGTTGCTACTACTATTAAGTCTGCCTCTTTGGTTGCTTCTTCAAAGCTTTTTATTTCATCTGCGATGCCAAGAGTAACTGCTTCTATACAATGCTCTTCATTATTATCAACGCCTATAATTTTTTTTGCGATATTTAAGTCTTTTAATTTATATGCAAAAGAGCCTCCTAGCAAGCCTAGACCTATGACTGAAACTATCATAATTTTTCTAAAACTCCTAGCTTTTCTTTTGAGATTTTTATCTTAAAGATTATCTCTTTTTCTTTGCTTTCTTGTGATATTACTGTTGTGTTTTGGTGCAACCATGCAATTTTTTTGCCATCTATAATGTCTACTCTTATTTTTTTTGACACCTCTTTGGTTGAGAGCTTTTTATCTATTTCTAATAATAGTTTTTCTATTCCATCGCCGTTAACGGCGCTTATGGCAATGCCTTTGGGGCGAGTGTCTATTAAGTCTATTTTGTTTAAGACCTCTATAAAGTTATTATTATTCTCAACGCCTAAGTCTTTTAAGACTTTTAAGACTTCTTGTTTTTGTTTTTTTGTTTCTTGATTTGAGATGTCTCTTACATGAACCACGATATCTGCCTCTAAAACTTCTTCTAACGTTGCTCTAAAAGACATTACAAGCTCGTGCGGGAGGTTTGAGATAAAACCAACGGTGTCTGAGATAATAACCTCTTTGTTTGAAGGAAGCTTAATTTTCCTTAAGGTTGTATCTAGGGTTGCAAACAACAAATCTTTGGCAAAAACCTTTGAGTTTGCCAAATAATTAAACAAGGTTGACTTGCCAGCATTAGTATAACCAACAAGAGCTATTATTGGGTATGGAACTTTTTTTCTGGCACTTCTTTGCAGTTGTCTGGTTCTTTTTACTTTTTCTAAATCTTTTTTTATTTGAACAATTTTATCATCAATAATACGTCGATCTAGCTCTATTTGTCTTTCCCCCGGGCCGCCTAGAAAGCCTGCACCACCGCGTTGGCGCTCAAGGTGGGTCCAGCTTCTGACGAGCCTACTTCTTTGATATGTTAAATGAGCCAGCTCTACTTGCAAAACGCCTTCTTTGGTTTGGGCGCGTTTGCCAAATATTTCTAAGATGAGGGCTGTTCTGTCTATTACTTTTAAGTCAAGTTCTTTTTCTAGGTTTCTTTGTTGAACGGGGCTTAGGTTAACATCTACAACCAATAAATCTGCCTCAAACTCTTTTATTTTTGCAATCAAAAACTTTGAGAAATATGTTGCAGGTTTAATGTCCTTAACCTTTGGGGATAAAGTTTCTATGACGTCTAAATCTATTGCTTGGGTTAGGCCAAAGGCTTCTTCTTGATTTGAATCATTTGGGCAGACTAGAAGTGTTTTCAAAGCTCTATTACGCTCGCTGGCATTATGGTTGAAATGCTATGCTTATAAATAAGCTGAATGTGGCCGTCTCTTTTTAACAAAATGGCGTCGTCCTCAAAAGAAACCAAATGTCCCTGAAGTTTGATGCCGTTTAGCAAAAATACGGTTATTGATATTTTTTCTTGTTGAATCTTTTCTAGAAATGTTTTGTTCATTTAAATAACTCCTCTATTTTTTTGATGTATTCGCTTTGGGCAAATAATATCACATAATCTTTTTGATGCAAGCCGTTTTGTGGAATGTCATAAAAAACTTCTTCTTTACGAATGACCATTGCAACATTAAGGCCTTTTTGCTTAATTATTTTTTTATGGTCAACTTTTTTTGTAATTTTGATGCCCCAAATTTCTCCATAGTTTTTGCTTAAGACGTGTGCGAAGTCAAGATTAATCGGTCTTATTGACTTTATTATCTCTGATACAATAACAGCGCTTTTATCAACAGAAGTGTTTTTTATTTGGCTGTCTAAAATGTTGTCATAAGATCTTGAGCTTAAAAGAGAAATGTTTGATTCTATATCATAGCTGTTTGAGAGTATTGATATTAATATGTTATCTTTGTCTTCTGAGGTTAATGATAGTGTTATGTCTGCTTTATCTATTCCAGCTTCTAGCATAATGCTGTCATTTAGAAAAGAGCCTGTAAACACCTGAATGTCGCTATATTTATAACTTATGTCTTGCGCTTTATTGATGTTTTCTTCTACGACCTTTATGCTTGTTATAACACTGTCTTTTTGGAGCTTTTCAATTAATATTTCTGTTATTTTGTTTGCGCCAAAAATAAGCACATGCTCATTTGCTTGTGCGTGTTTGCCAAATGCATGAATGGCTATATCTTCATCATCCTCTTTGGTTATAAAAACAACCTCATCACCAAACCTTAAAGTTTCTTTTGGTGATGGGATTATAACTTTTTGGTTTCTTATCATCAACAAAACGCTTATCTTAATGCCCTCAAACAATCTTTCTAGCTCTGCTATTTGAGCGCCAATTACTGGGGTTTTATGCTCTATCTTAAAGCTTAAGAGGTTTGTTTTATGGCTTTTTATCTCTCTTACTTCTTTGGCGAATGGCGTTTTTATTAAAGAAAAGATGTTATCTGCAAATGCCATATTTGTAGATACTATATAGTCTATTGGCATATTTGTTGAATTATATAAGCTTTTTGAGACTGGAGATAAGAAATCTGTTGATTCAATTCTTGCGATTTTATTTTTGATATTAAACAAGCTATATGCCATTTGGCAGGTTACCATATTGACTTCATCACTGTTGGTTAAGGCCATTAAAACATCTGCTTTTTTTGCTCCTGCTTGGATTAAGACTTCAGGGCTTGAGGCAGAGCCAAGAACCGTTTGAATGTCAAATGATTGTGACAAGCGTTTTAAGGCTTTTGCATCATTATCAATAACGATTATGTCATCTGTCTTAAAGTTTTTGCTTAAATAAGAAACAATGCTTGTGCCTGTAATGCCAGCACCTGCTATAATTATCTTCATATCATAAACTCCTCAATTTTATCTAATGCGCTATCTAGGGTTGAGATTTTCATAAACTCCTCTCTAAATTTTTTTGCGTTTTTCATAGACTTTGAATACCAGCCGACATATTTTCTGGCAATTCTTAAGCCTTGATATTCTCCATAATAATCTATTAAACCTTTAAGGTGAGTTAATAAAATTTGTTTTATTTGTAATATTGACCTTTGAGGATTTGAAATTCCTGAATTTATATAATCATCGATGTCTTTTATTATCCATGGTTGCCCCAAGGTTGCCCTGCCAATCATCAAGCCATCTACGCCAGATGCCTCCAAGCATTCTTTTGCAATTGCTGGGCTATCTATATCTCCGTTGCCTATTAGAGGAATGTTTATGTGCTGTTTTAGCTCTTTAATGGCTGTCCAGTCTGCCTTGCCTGCATAAAACTGTGCTCTGGTTCTGCCATGCACTGTTATATAATTAGCCCCCTCGCCTTCTGCCATTTTTGCAAATTCTATATAATTTTTTGAGTTGTCGTCCCAGCCGAGGCGAAACTTGACGCTTAAGTCTAGTTTTGTTGCTTTTTTTGATTTTTTTATAATCTCTTGGGCCAGCTTTATATCTTTCATTAAAGAAGAGCCACTTTGATTGTTAACAATTTTTTTGGCAGGGCAGCCCATATTTATGTCTATACTTTTTGCGCCTAAATCTTCTATTGCAGGGATTACTTGGGCAAATAACTCTGGGTTGTTGCCCATTAATTGGACGATAACGTCATAAGGCTCATCTCGGACATCTGCTATGGCCAGAGATTTTTTGTTCTTAAAGCTTATGGCATTTATTGCAACCATTTCAGAATACATAATGCCTGCGCCAAAGCTTGCAATTATGCGTCTGGTTGGTTTGTCTGTAATGCCTGCCATAGGCGCTAAGTATATCTTTGTCAACTCAATTTATCCAATGCTTTGGCTATTATATAATACACTTTGCCAATGTCGGCACTTGTTATTATAGAAAGTAAAATGCCGGCTCTTTCATTTCTTTGAGCTTTTTCTAGTAAAGACTCATATTCTGATAAGTATCTTGTAACAACTTTTCTGAACTCGGCGTTATCTTTATATGCATCTTTTATTGCGGTGATTTGTTGCTTATTTAAGTTTTTTGCCAAATATCTCGTAAATATTGAGTTATCCCCGTTATAATATTTTTTCCATAATTCTTCTACGTTTTCTGGGCTTAGGAGTTTTATTATGTCTACTGAAGACATCTCTAAGGTTTCTATTACGTATGAGGCGTCTTTTAAGAAGGTGTCTGTTGTTGTATTGTCATAGGCTGATAAAAGCTCGGTTATTTTTTTGTCGGCTTTTCCGGTTGCTTGGGTTAAAGACTTTATTTGACTGTCTACAATTTCTGCAAAATTCGCGGTTTGAGATGTTGTAACGTCACCGATAACTGCAAACGTTTTTGAGGTTTCTTCTAGCTTGTCCATAACTTTGTTTACTTTTATTACAGCATCATCAGTTGCTACTACCAAAACGTCTGATTGTTTTAAGAATGTCTCTCCGGAGCCTAGAATTGAGTTTGAAATTCTTTCTGCATTTGCAACGATTTCTGCCATTTGAGCTCTTAGCTTGTCTCCGGATGTTTCTAAGTGCTTTGAACCTAGCTTGCCAGATTCTTCTAGCTGATTGCTAAGGCTTTTTAAGTTTTCTCCCAAGCCTTTTACTTTTTCAAAAGCAAAGTTTGCGCGGTTTGATAATTCTTGCGACGTGTCGTTTAAGACTGTGTTAAAACAAGTTACCAAATCTTTTGTGTCTTCTGATATTTTTATCATTTTATCACTTTGAGATAAGATGAGGTTATTGATTTCTATAACGCCTGTGCTTGCTTCTGCGGTTTGGGTATTGAAGTTTGATATATGTTTTTCATACTCTGAGGCAATTTCTGAAACTTTTTTTGTTGAAGAGGTTACGGTTTTATTAAGCTCTTCTTCACACTGAGAAAGAGATAAGCTAACTCCTTGAACATTTTTGATTGCACTTTTTGAAGATTTTTCGACGTCTTGGGAGATGTTTATAAGCTTGTCTCCTAAGGTGTCTATCTCATAGGCGACTTTGCCAGAGAAGTCTGTTATTGTGCCAACATTGTTCTTAAATTTTTCTTGTATGTCATTTAATTTTTGTGACACTTCTATTGAAGCATCTGACAAAATTTTATATTGTTGTGATAAAGAGCTTTCTCCAAGCCTTGCTTGTGTTGCAACAGAGTTAACAACGTCTGTTAAGGTTTCTTTTTGGTTTTCAAAAACATCTTTTAAGTTTTGTGCTTGTGCATTTATTCTGACCAAGAAGCCTTCTAGAGTATTGTTGTGCGAGCCTAGCATTTCAAAAACCTCTTTTGTATCTTGGGAGATTTTTTCATTGCTTTGAAGCAACACATCAGAGCTTGAGATTATTGCTTGAGAGCTTTTTATTGAAGTGTCTTCTATTGTTTTTATTGACGCATCAAAGCTTTGCAGAGTGTTTGACATATCTTTTGAGGCATCGTCAAACTTGTTTTGAACCCCTGCTATTTTTTGGAGCATTGCGTCTGCGCTTTCTTCTAAATGCTTATGAACACCTGATATTTTCTCTATATTTGAGTTTGATGCTTGATAGATGATGTCGGCTCTTTTGGCGATATCTTCATCTAAAAGATTTATTTTATCAAATGCTTTTTGAGCTGTTATCTCTAAGTTTTGGGTGTGTTTTTTTATTGAGCCTGCAATGGTTGAGGTGTTTTGAGATAGTTTGTCACAAATATCAAAGAAGCTACTTTTTTGGCTTTCAAACAAGGCTACAATTGTTTCTGCTTTTTCATCAAGAGAGAAAACAACGTCTGAGACATAATTAACTGTTTTTTGAGTAACAGAGTTTAGGATATTTGTTTGCTCACTAAATAATGATAAAATATTATCATATTTTTTGCTTGTGGCCTCAGATGTTTCATCAACAAGTTTTGTTTGATCTTCAAGTGTTTTTGAGATTTTTGCTGTTTTATCTTCAAGGTTTTCGGTGGTTTTATTAATCTCTTTATAATGCTCATTTAACATATTGTTGAAGTTGCCCATTGTAGAAAGAGTGTTGTTTGTTGATTTTTCAAACTCTTGCGACTGCTCTTTTAGATTGCTGTTTATGGTCTTTGTTTTTTGAACAACATTTTCTGATGCGACCAAGGTCTCTTGCATTTGAGATTTTAAGTTATTTATGGCAACAACAGCCTCATCATTTATGACTAAAGCGGCTCTTGACAATTCTTCTATTTGTTTTTTGATTTCTGTTCTGGCTACTTCTAGGGCGTCAATAGATGTGTTTATATTTTTTTGTTGTTGCGCTAAAGAAACTTCGCTTTGTTTGTTTTGAGCAACAACTAATGAAGCCGTTTGCGTTAAGTCTTTTGAGTATTTATCCATCGTTTGACCAACGTCTTTGATATCATCTATAGCCTGAAGAGAAACGTTTTTAAGCTCTTGCGCTTTGTCTGCGAGGTCGCTTGAAACGTTTATACTGTTTTGGTTAACTTCCTTAAACATCAAAGCCCACTCTTCTGACTTGAGCTTGAGCTTTTTATCAACAGCGTCAAAGTTTTCTGAAATTTGGGCGCAATTATCATCTGCTTTTGTTGTGCTTATATTTATTGTGTCTACAACATTAGAAAGAGAGTCTATTGATCTTTTTGAATTGTCTTCTAGCGCTTCTGTTGATTGTTTTATGATACTGATAGAAGTGTCTAAGTTAGAAACCATATTATCTGCAATGCTGTTTAAGTTTGCTACGTGCGCATCTATTGATTCTGAAACAAAAGAGCTTCTGGTTATGACTTTTTTTACTTCAGTGTCTAAGAACTCTCCTTGGGCGCTCATTTTTTTTGACAACGCGTCATTGTTAGCCTCTAAGCTTTTTATATGATTTGCCACAAATGTTGTTTGTGCGTCTAAAGTTTTTCCGAGCTCTTTTACGCTTCCTTGCAAAGAAAGGTTTAAGGTCTCAACCTTGTTGACTGCTGATTGAGAGACGTCTTGCAAAGCGTTTGTTTGGTCAAACAACCCTTTTGAAATTATGTTAATGTTATTAACTGTTTTGTCTGCAAAGTCTTTTAAGACTTGGTTGCTTTGCTCAACTTTGCTTAAGTTTGCCTCATTTAGAGAGTTAAGCTCTTGTGATGAGATTTTTAATTCATTTATTTGGGGAGTTATTGAATTAAACAAACCGTTTAAGTCTTTTGAGATGCTGTGAGATATCTCAGAGAACTCTGACAAAGCGCCTTTAAGATTTTCTGCGGCCTGATTTGAGGCACTATTTACATATTCAAAGTTTTTGACCATATTTTCAACATTGCCTGAAAATTCGTTCATCGTTTTTGACGAATACGAATCCAATATGCCAACTAATCTTGAAAACTCATCTATTTTTACTTCTAGGCCTTTTTTGATGTTTAAGGTTTGCAGGTTTGCCTCTTTTGTTACCTCCTGAAGCTCTACTACCTGAGAGCGGATTGCATCTGCCATTGCTTTTGCAGTTTGGGCGCTACCTTCTTCTGGATATACAAGTTGATTCATATATGCGCGCAAGAACTTTGCCTCATTCTTAAAATTTGTGCCTCTGTCTATATATGCCATAATGACCCATATTGCTGCCAAAGGCAAAGTAACGCCTGCTAAGAATCCGCCAAACTCATTTGGCATCATTAAAAAAAGGTTTGACCAGCCAAAATATTTTGTAACATATAAAAGGACAATTAAAAACCAAGCAATTGAGAAATATAGCATTATTTTATAAATGTTTTTTGATGCCCAAGGTGACTTTATTTCTGGTGCTTCTATATTATAATCTATCTTGTTTTCTTGTGATATAAAATCTGGCATATCTGACATTTATTATTCCCCTTTATAATAACCATTTTGCTATAATAAATACTTTTTTATTATTTTAAAGCATTTTTTGAGGCCAAAGCAAATAATATTTTTTTAACTTTTATTTAACGATTAATTATTATACATAAGCGCATGAGTGAGATTGTAGAAGAGTTTATCCACGTTAAGGGAAAGCCTAATAAAATGGTTGTGTTTTTGCATGGCTGTGAACAAGATGCAAAGCTTATAAACAAATTAATTGCTCCACTTGTTAATAATGTTGACAATGCTGTTGTTGCAATACCTTCTTCTCCTTATCTTTGCGAGGCAGGGAGTGGCAAAAGACAATGGTATTCAATGCAGGCTTTTGACCCTAGTGGCTCAAGAAAAAATCTTGATAACTTTGATGAAGTTGTTAAAATATATGAAAAATCAAATCAATATATTAAAGAAGCCTTTTATCTTATTAATGCATATCTTGATGAAATATTAAAAAAGTATAAGCTTAAATATAAGGACTTATATATTTGCGGATTTTCTCAAGGGGCATCACTTAGTCTTTATACGGCCTTAATGTTAAAAGAGAAAATTGCAGGTGTTGTTAGCTTTTCTGGGGTTTTAAGCCCATGCAGCGTTCTTTCTGAGCATTATAAAAACAGCACGAATGTTTTATTAATTCATGGAAAAGATGACGATATTGTAAAATTTAAGGCTCTTGAGTTTTCAAAACAAAAGCTAGAGAATATGAACTGTTTGGTAAGCACATATGCAATTGATAATACAAAACACTTTATTACTGAAGACGGGCTTGTTATGGCAGCAAGCTTTATAAATGCAAAAAAATAAAAATAATACTTGATTTATTATATTTTCCTTATATAAATACATAAACGTAGCTTTATATGTACCCATTTAGCTATCATTTAGGGGTGTAGTTCAGCTGGTAGAGCGTCGGTCTCCAAAACCGAATGTCGCGGGTTCGATCCCTGCCGCCCCTGCCAATTTATAAAAAAAAGAGGAAAAATATGTCAAAAACAAGCCCAGTTCAATTTTTTAGACAAGTTAAGCAAGAAGTTAAAAAAGTTTCTTGGCCTACAAAAAAAGAAGTTGTGCAAACAAGTATAATGGTTATTGTGCTTGTTGCTATTGCATCAACATTCTTTTTCTTTGTTGATCAAATTTTTGCTTGGGTAATGAAGTTAATTCTTGGAGTTTAATAAAATGTCTGCACGTTGGTATGTCGTTCACGTTCACTCAGGTAGTGAGAAAAAAGTTTCTGCTTCTATATTAGAACAAGCAGAGGCAAAAGGTTTGGGTGAAAAAATCACAGAAATTATGGTTCCTACAGAAGAAGTTGTAGAAATTAAAAAAGGTCAAAAAGTTTCGTCAGAAAGAAAATTCTTTCCTGGATATATCCTAGTTAAGATGGAAATGAGTGATGAGGCTTGGTCATTGGTTAAAAACACGCACAAAGTTACAAACTTTTTGGGTAACAGAAACAAACCTTTGCCAATATCTGAGCGTGAGGCTCAAAAAATTATCTCTCAAGTTCAAGACGGAATTGATAGACCTCAAACAATAATCAGCTTTGAAGTTGGTGAGCAAGTTAAAGTTGCTGACGGGCCTTTTGCTTCATTTATTGGAGTTGTTGATGAAGTTGATACAGAAAAAACAAGACTAAAAGTATCTGTTTCTATCTTTGGAAGAGCAACGCCTGTTGATCTTGACTTTTCTCAGGTAGAAAGAGTTTAATTTATAAAAAATCATTAAGGCCACCTTTAATAGGTGGTTTTTTTGTATATCATAAAAAAAACAATAGACATATAAATATTAATCAAATATTTATACATTAACGTTATTATATAAAAAAAAACTATAAGGAAAACACAATGGAAACACAAACAATTAGTGAAGTTGCATCTTCTGGCTCTTTTTGGGGGCTTATTTGGAGTGCTGACTTTATAACAAAAATAGTTTTATTGGGGCTTATTGCTGCCTCTGTTTGGTCTTGGGCTATTATTATAGAGAAAATTGGCACGCTTAGAAGTGTGAAGTCTTTGTCAAAGAGTTTTGAGAAAAAGTTTTGGTCTGGGGGCTCTCTTGACAAGCTTTATGACTCTATTGGCAATAAACCAAGAGACCCTATGAGCGCTATGTTTGTTGCCGCCATGAAAGAGTGGAAAAGAACAAATATCTTAAAGTCAAAAACAGATAGAGCCTTTAGAGGTGTTTCTTTGCAACAACGTATTGAAAAGGCAATGCTTGTATCATTAGACAAAGAAGTTGATGAGCTTGAAACACGCATGGGCTTTTTGGCCTCAACAGGCTCAGTTTCTCCGCTTGTTGGCTTGTTTGGAACAGTTTGGGGTATCATTAACAGTTTTAATGCTATTGGAATGAGCAACAACAATTCATTAACAGCAATGGCTCCTGGTATTGCAGAGGCGTTATTTACGACTGCTTTTGGGCTTATTGCAGCAATTCCTGCATTAATTGCTTATAACAAAATATCTTCTGATATTGATAGATATTCATCAAAGTTAGAAAACTTTTTATCTGAGTTTTCTACAATATTATCAAGAGAAATAGATGACAGCTCAATAAAGGCAGAATGCGCAGGAGAATAATGTTATGGCAATAGATTTAATGCAATTGCGCAAGGCAAAAAGAAAAAAGAAGATAAAGTCAGAAATTAATATAACCTCATTAATTGATGTGATGATGGTTTTGTTGGTGATTTTTATGGTTGCTGCTCCGCTGATGACAACCGGCATTAAGCTTGATTTGCCAAAAGTTGGCGGCAAAGCGCTAGATGCAGACGAGACAAGCATTAATATTTCTGTTGATAAAGATGGCTATTTTTATATCGGAAAAACAGAAGTCCCTGCTGATGAGATTGTAGCAAAACTAAATGCCATAAGAGAGGCAAACAACGACATCACTATCACAATATCTGGTGACACTGAAGCAGAGTATGGCAGAGTAATTGGGCTTATGGCAATACTAAAAGAAGCTGGCTTTGATAAAGTTGGGCTTAAAACGGAGCCAACCGCAAGCAAGAAGAAATGAAGAAAAACGTATATAAATCATTAATTGGACATGCAATAATTCTACTTATTTTGGTTGTGGACGTTTCTTTTTTGTGGAAAAAGAAGCCTGACCCAACACAAGTGCCAATTGTTGTTGATTTATCGCAGCTTAAGATATCTCAGCTAACCAACTTGCCGCCAAAAGCAAAAAAAGGCGATAAAGATGAAGAAGCGAGCAAGGTGAAACGAAAGGTTGAAAAAAAAGCCGAGCCACCAAAACCAAAAAAGCCAGAACCCAAAAAAGAAGCCCCTAAGCCAGAGCCAAAACCAAAACCTGCGCCAAAAAAGAAAGAGGCTGAGTTGGTTTCTGAAAAACCAAAACCAAAGCCAAAGCCAGTGCCCAAACCGAAGCCAAAGCCAAAGCCTGCGCCAAAAAAAGTAGAAGCAAAAAAAGAACCTCCAAAAAAGGAAGAGCCCAAATTAGAGAATCCTCTAAAAAGTTTGCTTGCATCTGTTGATGCACTAGAAAAAGAAGAAGGAAACAAGTCTAGCGTTGCCAAAATTAAAGATGTTGAAAACGTTAAAAATATGGGCATTGAAGGTGGAACCAAAGGAAGCTATTTTTCTGAGTTGTCAATATCTGAGATAGACGCAATTGCCGGAAGATTGCGCGCTTGCTGGAATCTTGACCCTGGAGCACAAGGTATTCAAAATATGATAATTGAGATTAGGGCATATTTAAATAAAGATGGGACAGTTAAGGATGTTAAAATATTAGACACTTCAAGATATTCATCAGACAGAGCCTTTAGAGCAGTTGCAGACAGTGCAAGGCGTGCTGTTTATGTGTGCGCGCCTTATGCAGTGTTTTCAAACAACTATGCTGATGATTATGATAAGTGGAAGACAATGCTCTTGCGCTTTGACCCACTTGATGCAAGCATTAAATAAATTTTAAGTATTTGGGATTATATTCTTGACAAATTTGTATAA
>CAYJIO010000007.1:0-21805 GCA_964370255.1 uncultured Azospirillaceae bacterium | reverse complement strand
ACCTTGTCGCAAAGGCATAGCTGATTGTTGCAAAATGTGGTATCGGTGTATCTAATCTGATAGTTGGTGTTCCTCTTGCGTTAATGTTTTTGAATTAATTACAGTATCATTAATTTTTCTATTATCGTTAGGAGATGAACCACGTTTCCATGTAATGCCATGGTCATCACTATAAATTACACAACAAGACATTCTTGCTTTCTCTTGTGCGTTATTATAATAAATAGGAAATACAATTCTTCCATTGTATTTATCACTTGTCAACTGTATGCCATTGCCTGGCCCTGCACCGATAAATTTCATCCATTGCGCTTTGACAAAGGGGTTTAAATCAATAGGTTTACTCCAAGTTAAGCCGTCATCATCACTTTTTACCGCTTGTAAAAAAGATGTTTTTCTCTCAAGCAATTCCCCAGCGTTTAGGTAAATATTGCCTACAATTTTTGTTTTACATATTACATCTCCATTTTCTTTTACAGTGTATTTTGACTTTTCACCATTTTGAAAAACTTCCCCTGTTGAATGTAAAATATACTCATTATTTTTTTCATCAAATAAAATTTTGTTTGCATCTTTATCAAACCCTATGTATTGTTCAGATTTAAATAGTCCAATACCGCCTGGTGTATGATTATAAAGCATCCAAATAATGCCAGTTTGTTCATCTAAAAGCATTGATGCATCGCAAACTGCTGCACCATCACTGCTATAACCTGGGTAATCTACAATAACTTGAATATCTTGCCATGTATCGCCATTATCTGCACTTCTTCTTATTACTTGATCTATATTATTAGGGTTGTCGCCCGGTTTATCTACCCTTGCGTCTACTGAAACAATTAATGCACCTTTTTTTGTTCGTATTATAGAAGGTATTCTGTAATTTTCACAGTTGTTTATACCTTTTTCAAAAAGTATAACTGGCTGTGTTTTTACTGAAGTAGTTTTCATAATATATTAGTCATTTCATTTATCATATATTACTGGCACTATTGCACCGTACATTGCTGCTTTGTTTTGTAAACTTGCATTTATTATTTTTACATTTTTAAAATTTGGCATTATTTTTGTATAAATTTCATTTTGAATTTTACTTATTATGTATTCTTGCGCCATTATGCCGCCACCTAGTATTATACAAGATGGGTTAAATATATGAATTAACGTTATAAGCCCTAACATTACCTCATTAAACCAGTTATCTATTATATTTTTCAAATTTACATCTTTTAAATAATTTTCAAAAATAATTTTGCCGCTATTATAGTCTTTAGAAAGTTTCATTGCCTCATTAACTAAAGCTGTTGCTGAGGCATATTTTTCATAAGAGCCATCATAAAAGCCCCAAGTTTTTATTCTTTCTTGTGAGTGGGTTATAATAGAACCAAATTCTGCCACTGAATAGCTACTTCCGTAGTAAATTTGTTTGTTTTGAACTATTGCGCCACCTATGCCCGTACCATATGTTAGGCATAAAAAATTTTCTTCTTTTTTACCTGCACCAAAATAGGCCTCACCTAAAGCTGCGGCGTTAACATCGTTTTCAACAAAGGTTTTTACATTATATTTTTCTTGCAACCTATCTTTTAAACGCATACCTGTATAATTGGGTATATTTTCATTTGCATATATTATATAGCCCTCTTTGGGATTAACCTGTCCAGCTGTGCTTATTGCAATATATTCAAATTTTTCATATTGCTCAATTATGTTGCAAATTGTTGCAAAAATATATTCTCCACCATTTAGGGCATTTGTTTCAACTTGTGAATGTTCTTTTAAAACTGAATTTTCAAAAAAACCGTGCTTTATGGCTGTACCGCCAATATCTATGGCTACAATTTTCATATTTTACCTTACAGTGCTTCTACAAACCTTTTGGTTATTAGCATTGGCCTTGTTATTGAGCTGCCTACAACTGCTGTGTGTATTCCACATTCATAGCATTTTTTTAAATCTTGAGGTGCCCATATACCACCTTCGGCTACTATCATAGCATTTGTTTTTTCTTTTAACTGTTTTAAAAGTGCTATATCGGGCACGGTTGTGCCTTTTGTATATTCTGTGTAACCCGCTAGTGTAGTGCCTATAAAGTCAAAACTTAGCTTATCAGCTGATATACCTTCTTCAATGGTTGAAATATCTGCCATAAATAATTGGTTTTTATATTTACTGCGTACCTTTGCAAAAAATTCAGCTATAGTTTCACCATTTGGTCTTGGTCTTTTTGTTGCATCTATTGCAATAATTTCAACATTGGCTTTTACTAGTTCATCTACTTCGTCCATTGTTGGGGTAATATATACAGGACAATCTCCATAATTTTTTTTAATTATACCTATAATTGGCAAATTTACTTCTTTTTTTATTGCTTGTATATCTACAACTGTGTTTGCTCTAATACCACAGGCTCCGCCTAAAAATGCGGCATATGCCATTTTAGACATTATAAAAGAGCTATGCAGTGGTTCATCTTCAAGTGCTTGGCAGGAAACAATAAGCCCACCTTTAATTTTTTGAATAATATCTTCTTGGTTCATAAATACTCCTTTTTTAACGCAACATAAATCAGCCTGTAGATGTTTAATTTACGGACTGATTTAGCTTTATTTATTTAGTTTTGTCTCTATCTCTTTTACTACATCAAGCAACTGCATTGGGGTGTGTATTATATAATCTGGCGTTTCTTCTTTACAAGTTGGCGTCATATCATAACGGGGTGAAAGGTCTATTAACACGGATGTAATACCAAGGGCATTTGCGCCTTTAATATCTCGTCTTATGTTATTACCCACCATAATTATTCTATGAACATCTTCTTCATAAGTAAGCCCCATTTGCTGCATTGCAGAGTCGAACATTTCTCTATTTGGTTTGCAACATCCTACCGCTTGTGAAATAGCTTTTGCTTTAAAGCATTTATCTAAATCATAAATTCTAGTGATATTAGCGAATGAATCTACCCTACCATCTGCAACTAACGCTATTTCATACCCCTCGTTAAATAGGGTATGCATCATTTCTTGTGCGCCTTCAAAAAGGTCTGCACTTAAAAGCAAATCATTATCATCTCCATTATTCCATATTTGCGTAGATTCATCAACTAATGTGTCGCCACAATCAATAAAAATAATTACTTTTTTACTCATATTCCTTCCTCTTTTTTCACTAAACTTGGTATACCTTGTAGGGTTAAATCTCTTATACAACCATGAAAATGCTCTTCTTCTTTTTCAACAAGTACAGGTATTTGAGTTTTACATTTTTCTTCACAATATCTGCATCTTGTATGAAAATAACAGCCTGACGGTGCATTTGCTGGGTTTGGTATTTCTCCCTCTAGAGGAATACGTTCCATTTTAATATTAGTATCTGCAATTGGTATTGCTGAAATTAACGCCTCTGAATATGGGTGGAACGGTTTTCTAAACAGTTCTTTTGAAGTTGCAAATTCAACCATTTTACCTAAATACATAACGCCAACTTTAGTTGAAATATGCTCAATAACTGATAAATCGTGGCTGATAAATAAGTAGGTAAGTCCCATATCTTTTTGTAAATCTTTTAACAAGTTTATAACTTGCGCTTGAACGGAAACATCAAGTGCTGAAACAGCTTCATCACATACAATTAGCCTTGGTTTTAAAACTAAAGCCCTTGCAATACCAATTCTTTGCCTTTGTCCGCCTGAAAAAGCGTGGGGGTACCTTCTTAAATAAGTAGGATTTGACCCAACTTTTTCAGCCATTGTTTTAACTATTTCTTCTATTTCGCTTTTGGGCATATCTTTAAAATTTGCCTTTAGCGGTTCAGAAATTATGTCGAACACTGTCATTCTTGGGTCTAGTGAAGCGTATGGGTCTTGGAAAATAAGCTGTATTTCTTTTCTAATCTTTTTCATATCTTCTTTAGAAATATTTGCTATATCGTATTCTTTGCCATTTGCTGCGGTGTATAAGATTTCTCCTTTAGTTGGGGCTATAGCTTTAACTATACACCTACCTAAAGTTGTTTTACCACAGCCAGATTCACCTACTATACCAATAGTTTCACCTGTTTTAACCTCAAAACTAACATCGCTAACAGCATTTACATTTATTTTTTTTGATTTAAATACTTTACTTAAATTATTTATTTTTAAAATAGTTTGTGACATATTAACTCCTACCCCTTCCACGGTGTGTAACAAGCAACATAGTGCCCTGGGCTAACTTGTTTTAGGCCTGGTTCACTATTTTCACAAGTTCCATCGCACTTTTTATCGCATCTGTCATAAAAACCACAACGGTCTGGTAAATTGATAGCTAAAGGAACAGACCCTTCAATTGAAAATAGTCTTTCAGTATCTGCACCTATTTTATGAACAGAGCCTAACAAGCCACTTGTATATGGGTGAATGGGATTATTAAATATTTCATCTGCTGTTGCCATTTCAATAATTTTACCTAAGTACATTACACAAACTTTATCACATATTTGGGCAACTGTTCCCAAATCGTGGGTGATGTATAAAATACCCATGCCGTATTCTTTTTGTAGTTCTGCTAAAAGGTCAAGTATTTGTGCTTGAATTGTAACGTCTAGTGCAGTTGTTGGTTCATCTGCAATTAAAAGACGTGGGTTACATACTAAAGACATTGCAATTAAAGCCCTTTGTAGCATACCGCCTGAAAATTCAAACGGATATTGGTTAAACCTTTTTTCTGCATTGGCTATGCCAACCTTTTTCATTGTTTCTATAACTAAGTATTTGGCTTTTACCTTATCTTTTGTAACGTGTAGTAAAACAGCCTCTCTTAGTTGGTGGCCAATTGTAAACAGTGGTGAAAATGCGCTCATTGGTTCTTGGAAAATCATAGAAATATCGTTACCACGAATTTTGCTTAACTCTTTGGGTTTCATTTTAGATAAATCCATAACTGTTCTGTCTTTTGTGTAAAAATTAATTTCGCCATCTGTTTTACAGTTTGATGTGTTAATACCTAAAATTGCTTTACAAGTTAAGCTTTTACCACAGCCAGACTCACCAACTAAACCTAATGTTTCATTTGTGTTAATTGTAAAATCAACGCCTCTAACGGGGGTTAGTGTGCCCTCGTCTACTTTAATATTTATGCCTAGGTTTTTTATATCTATAATTACATTACTATTATTATTCATAAACTCACTCCTTATTTGTATGGGTCGGCTGCATCTCTAAGACCATCACCTAAAAAGTTGAAGGCAAGTGTAGCAATACCAACAAATATAACTGGAATTAGTTTCCACGGACAGTTTGCTATGTTGTTAATACTTTGACATTCTTGTAACAAAACACCCCAGCTTGTAGCAGGTGCACGCATACCTAAACCTAAGAAACTCATTGACGTTTCACCCAAAATCATTTGAGGAACGCCTAAAGTTAAGTTAACAATAAGCGGACCCATAAAGCCTGGAACTAAGTGTTTTGAAATTATT
The DNA here is from genome assembly GCA_964370255.1 of uncultured Azospirillaceae bacterium. GTDB lineage: Bacteria > Pseudomonadota > Alphaproteobacteria > RF32 > CAG-239 > JAWXUC01. The sequence continues at coordinate 16,348 of CAYJIO010000007.1, read as the reverse complement.
TTAGGTGTACTTACACCAGACAGCCTTGCAGCTAGTACATAGTCTTCGTTTTTTAGTGTCATAAACTTTCCACGAACACTACGTGCTAAACCTGGCCAAGATAGCATAGACATAATTACTGTTATCATGATAAACACTTGTACAACTGGTATTCCAACAGGAATTGCAGCTGAAAGTGCCATCCAAAGTGGCAATGTTGGGAAAGAAGATAAAACTTCACATATGCGCTGAATTACTATATCTATCCAACCGCCAAAATAGCCTGATATACCACCCATTGTTACACCTAAAATAAATGAAATAAGTGTACCTATTAACGGTATTGTTAAAGAGACTTGGCTGCCAAAAAGTATACGAGAAAATAAATCTCGCCCTAAGGCATCTCCACCAAATATCAAAACTTCAACTGGGGCATCACCACCATATTGCCCCTCAACACCGAAAAGATGTATATTGGTTGGGAATATGCCGAACAAATCATATTCTTCACCTTCACAGAAAAAATCTAGTTTATAAGGTGTAGAAGTATCTTCAACATATACTTTTCGTGCAAATTGGTCACGTTCAATTTTATAATCGTAAACGAACGGGCCTACAAACTCTCCCTCATGGAAAAAGTGTATTGTTGTTGGCGGTGCATTTGCATATTTTGCAGAGTAGCTTTCAAGCCCTTTAGGCGCTAAAAATGGTGCAAAAATTGCGCCAAAGTATAATATGATTAAAAGTATAAAGCTAATTACTGCAAGTTTGTGTTTGCACAATTTTTTGCCCATAAGTTGCCATTGAGAGGCAGCATAATATTTTTCAAGTTTTTTTTGTTTTTTAAGTTGCTCTTTTTCAGTTAGAGCTGGTTTTTCTTTTGTTTTTATCATGCTGATTTCGCCTCCAATTTTATTCTTGGGTCTAGTACGCCAAGTAATATGTCTGAAATTAAGTTACCTATTACAACCAAAAAGGCTGAAATTAAAAGCACTCCCCCTGATAGATATATATCTTGAGATTGTAAGGCACTTAGCATAACTGGCCCTAAAGTAGGTAGCATTAAAACAACCGCTGTAATTGTTGAGCCATTGAAAATACTAGCTATCATACCGCCAATACCACTAACAGTTGGGTTTAATACTGAACGCATTTGATATTTATATGTAATAACAGCTTCACTAACGCCTTTTGCCATTAAAGCTAGTACATAAGGAAGTTGCCTTTCATCTAACATTTGCGCCCTTATACTACGAATAGTGCCACAAGTGCCACTAATACCTATAACAACAATAGGTATAATTAAACTTTTTACCCATTCAGTAAAAGATTCATAGTTTGTTATACCAAATTCTGGCAAGCCCATTATAGCTTCACCCGTCCATTTGTATGTACCAAACATTAATAAAATAGCTAATAAAAAGCTTGGCATAGCTATGCCAATAAAGCCTATAAAAGTAACCACATAATCTCCCAATGTGTATTGGTGTCTAGCTGAATAAATGGCTATTGGTATAGACACCAAATATGTAAATGTCATTGTTAAAAGGGAGATGGTAATTGTCATACCAAAAGTTTCTCCTATTTTATCAAGTACAGATATATTATATTCAAAAGAGGTTCCCCAGTCTCCTGTTACAATACCGCCAAGCCAACTAAAATACTGAACTAAAAATGGTTCATCTAAGCCATAGTCCACTCTCATTTGCTCTGTTTCCGCCTCTGTAACTGTTTCACCCTCAATTATCATTTGGGTTACAACTGCATCAACATAATCTCCCGGTGGCAACTGTATTACCACAAACACCACGAAAGTAATTAATAACAAAGTTATAAGCGATGCACCTATACGTTTAAAGAAATACTTTACTCTTTCCATAAAAAAATCCTTTCTGTTGCTAAAACCTGTGACAAACTCGATTTTTTATTTACTATGCTTTGTTTTGCTTTTGTAAAAAGCTTTCCCCTTTTTGTCAAGTAAAGCCCTTGACAAAAGCAAAAAGGACAATTTTTTTAATTAAAGGCTCTATATTTTTATAGAGCCTTTAATTAAAAAGTCAGCTAATTAGTTATCCCACCATAATTGTTCTATTCTCATAACGCTTCTAAACCTAATTTCGTCAGCCATAACTACTGAATAAGATTCAGGCACATTAACAAGATCATTATTTGCGAAGTATCTAGCACCTAAAGAAGAAAGGTAACCAATTGTCCATTGATTTTCTTTATGTAAATCATAGATTTTTTGTACATTTTCAGCTACTACTTCATCTCTTGTGTCGCCAGTTGCTGTATTAATTGTTTCATAAGCATCTAATAAGCCCATGATTTCTGGAGGAGGCTCAATGCCACCATTAACTGTTGATTGGCCATCTTCGTACCATCTACCGTAGGCGCCGTACCAGCATTTAAAGTTTCTCATAGGAACAATATTATCTGGGCGAACAGCGGGAGTAGATACAGAAATACCTTCAAATGCAGCATCAACTTTATTTACTAATATATTAGTATTCAATTCAGCATCAATTTTATCTACTATTTTAATACCAACGTTAGTGCCTGCAGTTTGTAGAACTTGTAAAAATTCCGGGAAGTAGTCTGTGTTTGGTCTTGAAATAATAATTTCAACGTCTTTGTCTGTACCTTTCATTTTTCTGTAAGTACCTTCTTCACCGTCCCAAGGCTCAGTAATTTCGTCTAATAGTTTATTAGCACCTTCTGGGTCGTATTCAATCCATTGTTTTGACCATTCTGGGTCATGCCCAATAAGACCTACTGGAACTGAAGATTGTGATGGTTCTGAAAGGCCACCGAACATTGCTTCATTTAATAAGTTACGGTCTACCATTATAGAAAGTGCTTCTCTAAAACGTATATCTTGATATAAAGCACGTTTGTCTAAATCTTCAACTGTTTGGTTTAAGTGAAGTTGTGGACTACCCCAACTCGTGTCTGAATATACAAAAGCTCCATGAGAATCTTGTAACGCTTCAGCTACTGCTGAGAAGTCGTCTGATATTGGAGAAATTTGATACAAGTCGATTTCTCCACCCATAACTTCAAGAGTTGCTTGGTCTATTTCATTGATAATTTTGATATTAACTTCATCTACGTAAGGAAGTTGTCTGCCTTCTTCGTCAGTTTTAAAGAAGTAAGGGTTACGAGTTAATGTATAAGTTTCACCAACTGTATCATGTTTATCATCGGAAGCTATAAAGCTACGTACTGATGGAACAATATGATAATCCCAGTGGTAGTAACCAATACTACTACTCATATTACCATAAGTTTCCCATTCTTTTCCGAAAGCTTCGTTAGCGTTAGCTAAAGCTTCTTCTTCAGTAATTAGTGGGAATGTTGGGTCATCTGTAACGCCGTCTTTACGAGCTACAAAGTCAACATAGAAATCTTTAGGTAAAATTGCCCATTTGTTATCAACTGCTAAGTTTACAGGGAAAGAAGGTTTTGAATGAGCAAATGTAAATGTAACTGTGTAGTCATCTACTTTTTCGGCTTTTGACCAGTATTTTACACCTTCATCATCTGTTGTTGTCCAGCAGTTATAGATTTGACCTGTATATACTCTATAATAATTTGGGTCATCAATATCTAATGCCACACGATTTTCATCAATTGCAGGTACTGACATGTGCTCATGATAGAATACTAAGTCGTCTGCTGTTAAATCAGAACCGTCGGACCATTTCATACCTTCACGAAGTTCAATTGTCCAAACAGTTGCATCTTCGTTTGAGTAGAAATCTTTAGCTATATTAGGTTCAGCTTCACCTGAACCATCTGCTTTTAATCTAATTAAACTTTGTTCAAACCATGGGCCCCATGACCATCTACCATTATCAGGGTAGGTCAAATCTATTGAACCACCATAAGCACCTAGTTCTTCATAAACAGGTTCGATCATAACATCGCTTGCTACTGGTAGCCTTTCTTCTAGTGCTGGTAATTCTCCCTTATTTACCAACTCTTCTAACATAGGTGCCTCTTTTTGGGATAAATCAACTTTAGATTCAGATGTATCGTCGCCACTTGTACTTGTTGAAGTAGGTGTTGATGTGTTTGTGTCTGTGCCGCCACATGCAACCATGCTTAAAGCCATAACGCATGTAAGAAGTAATGCTGTTAACCTTTTAAATTTCATTTTGATGTCTCCTTTTTTAAGTTTATTTATGTTAATTTTTCTTGTGCCAATTTTTAGGTAGTGAACATTTAACAATATTTAATTTCTATCATTTTATGTCCGTCTACCTTTGGAACTGAAAAGTTTAGCTCATTATCTTTTACATTAAACTCTAAACTTTCTCCATCTGGAACAGATTTAACACTTTTCACTTTGCTTTTAACATTAACTGATAAATTGATATTAAAAAGTGGTATTACATCTTCAACTATTTCAATATCGATACTTTTTTTAATTGGTATATAGTGAAGTAAGTGCACAACCCATCTGTTTTTGTCTACTTGTTCATTAACTGTGCAAAGAAGAGTAGATGGACCGTAATGTTTTAATATTGGTTTTGGCAATAACAAGTTTAATGCATCTGTAAATAATTGTTTACACCATTTAGGTGCATTTTTACAAAATTGCGTGAAAATAGGGTGCATAAAGTAAATACAATTATTATTTTTAGTTATTGCAGCATACCCCGTTAGACCCGATGACGGTGTATGTTTATGAGATGTAAAATGCTCCCAAGATCTGTTAAAATATGGTGTTTTTGTATTGCACAAAACTTGTGTTCCCGCATTTGTGCTTACTTGTAAACCTTGCAAATACATAGCATATTCAGTGTTATATAAATCTTTACCAATAATGTTTGTTGGTACAATAAAATCAGGTGAATAAGGCGCTTTACCTTGTAATTGTATACCTAGCTCATCTAGAACAAATTCAGTTTCTTCTTCATTTAAGCCAGATTTATAGCTGCAAATTATATGCCCTCCATTTATAATATATTCGCTAATTTTATTTTTTAATACACCATTAATATTTATATGGTCTGGTAAAATTAGAACTTTGTATTTAGAAAAATCTCGGCTTTCATCTATTATATCAAACTGATAGCCATTTTCTAGTAACATTCTGACAACGCCAACCATTGTGGGTGAAAGGTGTGATATTGTTTGGTTAATTTCACATTTATCTGTTATAAACACGCCTATATCTACAATTGCTTTTGCGTTTACGCACCATTCTTCTTTTTGTGCAACTTGTTCATAAACAGAACCTATAAGTTCGTAAGTGTGTTTTGATATTTTCCCATTTGGATGCATTTGGTCTCCTACAATACAGCCTGCGTTGTAGGCTAAAGACCTAAAACATTCAAATTCAAGCGATTCTTTCGTTTTATAAGAATGAAAATCTGCCCAGCCAGTGTGAAACTTTCCCGTCATTCCAAATAATTTTAAATTATATGTTCTTAAATATGAAGCTACTACCGGAAAGAGAAAATACCCTGCGGCTCCACTGCCTAAAGCTTCTACTTCAAAATGTGTGAATTGAGATACTATCTCACCCGGATTGCCCCTTAAATGAGAAGTATTAAAGAAAATACCGCAATTTTTATTATATTTTCTTATTAAGCTAACCATATCTTGCATAAAATCATCTAGCAGTATTCTTGCATATTTGGTTGCGTGCTCTTCATTTGTCGGGTTATACCCCAAAGCCTTCATTGCACTTGTGCAATGGTTACAATAGCAGGCTCTAGCGTTACAAATATCAAAAAATAGTCCATCTAAATCTTCAAACATTTCCAGCACTTCTTGTGTTTGAAGTTTTAAAAAATCTCTATAAGGAGAATTTACACATAAATTTCTATAAAAGCCCGGTGTAAACAAACCATCTCCACCTTTAAAATTGCCCTTTTCGTCCCACATAATCCACTCTGGGTGTTTATTTGCAATGTATTCATCCCACTGAACGGTTATGTAAACTGGAACTTTAATGCCATTTTCATGACAAACTTTTATTTGCTCTTTTAATAAATTTTTATTTTTTAAATTTGGATGAACTAATTCTGGAAATAATTTAGAATCGTAATATAACATACCATGGTGGCATCTAGCAAAACAAGTTATTGAATTAACACTTGCTTTTTTTAACGTATCAACAAATTCTTGTGCATTAAACTCTTTACCAACATCAGGTAGTTTAGGGCTTGTATGTGCATCAAAATGAACTTGTCTAAAAGCCATATTTTCCATAATTTCCTTTTTCACATATTAAACTTTTTAATAGTTGCATCTATTTTGTTAACACAAAAATTAACTATTTCTTCATCACCTTCTTGTAATGTGTGTAACGGATTCCTCACTGTGCCTATGTTTACGCCTCTTTGTTTTAGTATGCCTTTTGCAACTGCATACATATTACTGCGAGATATCATTTTAAAAATTACTTCATTTATATCGCTTTGTAAATCGTAGGCTTTTTGCATTTCATTATTGTCAAAAAGTTGGTTTAGTTTTACAAAAAGTTCTGGCATAGCACCGTATGTACCACCAATGCCACCAGTTGCACCCATTGCTCTGCCTGCAATAAACTGTTCATCTGGACCGTTAAAAACTATATAATCTTTACCGCCTGTGGCTTTAAAAATTTGTATATCTACAGCTGCCATCGACGTGTTTTTAATACCAATTACTTTTGGGTTTTTAAGCATTTCTTCATGCATGGATTTTGTTAAACTAACACCTGTTAGTTGTGGTATATTGTAAATAATAAAATCGGTATTAGGTGCTGATAAAGCAATATCTTGCCAATATTTTACAATTGCTTTTTCAGGTAGTGGGTAATATATTGGAGGTAGTGTTGAAATTGCGTCTACGTCTAAACTTTCAGCGTGGGCGGCTAGTTCTTTGCTATCTCTTGTGTTGCTGCTAGCTACATGAGCTATTATTGTAATTTTGCCTTTTGCAACTTGCATTACACTTTCAAGTGTAGTTTTGCGCTCTTGCACGTTTTGGTATACGCACTCTCCAGAAGAGCCTCCTACATATAGACCGTTAACGCCTTTGTCTATATAATACTGTGTAAGTGTTTTTACCCTTTGCGGGCTTATATCTCCATTTTCATCATAACATGCATAAAATGCTGGAAATACGCCTTTGTATTTTTTATAAATTTCCATTTTATTAGTCTCCTTGAATTTTTAATTTTAGGTGATAAAATTATTTTCATTGAGGTTTACTCCAATATAATACCACCTTGAACTTGGTATTGTCAATATGCTGTTTAGCCATAAAATTGTAAAATAATTAGTTATTTTTTACAAATTATATCGCATAATAGCAATAATTATAACAGGATTGCATATTGTTTAATTTTAAGCAATCTAAGAAAATTATTTTCATGTTGTAAGAGCTTTGAAACTCTTTTGTTTTTTAGTTCAAATTTTTTAGCTATTTTTATTATAACTTAAGGCAATTTTTTCTTTTAATGGGTCGTTTGTTTCAAATGCCCAATTTTTTAAAGCTTTTCTATATTTATCAATAATATTGCCATCAATGCATGTACATAAATTGTTAGTTTCAGCTCTATCTGTTTGCATATTATATAACTGCTCTATGTCGTCTTGTGCCCATATGTATTTATAATACTTGTCACAAGCCATTCTCCAGTTTTTACTTTTATGAAATTCGCCCAAAGGCCTATGCTGTGAATATAGCATCCTATTTTCAGTTTCATCAGGTTTGCCGTTAATCATATTAAACAAGCTTTGCCCTTCAAACTGCGTTTTATCGTAATTTACATTTGCCATATCTAATACAGTAGGAACAAAATCTAGCAAAGAAACGCTTGCATTTGAATTTACTTTATGCGGAATACTTGCACAAGAAATTATCATAGGTATGCGTAAAGCTTCTTCATACGCTTCCATTTTGTGCCACAACCCGTGGGAGCCCATCATTTCTCCATGATCTGATACATATATAATGTAAGTATCTTCTAAAACGCCTTCATCTTCTAGGGTTTTTAATAGTTTGCCTACTTGGTCATCAATTAGTTTTGTCAAACCCCAATATGCGGCAACACTTTTTTGCCAATCACTCCAATTTTTTGAATAATCTTCACTTAAAAGCCTGTAATAGCAATTATTTAGGTAGGCCGGCTTGCCTTCTCTTGTTGCAAAATTTTCAGGGCAAGGTATTTTTTCAATTATATCGTTATAATAATTCAAATACTCTTTTGGCATTTTAAACGGTGGGTGTGGTCCGTTTAAGGCACAAACAGTAAAAAAAGGTTTAGTTTTATCTCTATTTTTTATGTAAGATATTGATTGTGCTGTAATCCACGCATCACCGTGGTTTTCAGCGTTAATATCCATCTGTGCTGGCTTTGGTGTAGACATATACGGAAAGCGGTGGCTTCTTACAGATTTATCATTAAAAGCCCAGCCATCTACAAGGCCATTTTCTTTACACCATTTACTATAATCTGCTGTACTGTAACCACAGGCTTGTTCAAACCAATTATGTATAATGTCATTGCCTAAATGCCATTTGCCTGCATAGCTTATATCGTAGCCGTTTTCTTTTAACAAATTTGGTAAAATTGGCTTTTCATCCATTGTGTAGTCATTAGTTAGCATTGTTGTATCACTTCTTGAAATAGAGTCATCAATATGCATATTGCCAACCGGTGGACAAATACCCTTAACTTGATGTGCATATTTACCTGTAAACATACTTGCCCTTGCAGGTCCACAAAGGGGCGAAGGTGTTATACATCTATCAAAAGATATGCCATTTTCATACAATTTATCTATATTAGGGGTTTTACACAAGGGGTTATTAAAACCCATAGTATCCGTTCTTTGTTGGTCTGTAAAAATAACTAAAATATTCTTTTTCATTACAAGCCCTTTCTTTTGGCATTTTTCGCTTATTGAAAATAGTTTTCATTTATTTTGATTCTATCATTTAAGTTAATAAAAATCAATATAATCACCTTAAATAAATGTTTTTTGTAGGTTTGAACCAAAAACCCTATTAAAGCTTGTTTAATTTCACTATTGAAAACGTCTTGAATCAATGTTAATCTTTAACTAGGTGAAAATTATTTTTATTGATAATGTAAAAGCAAAATTTAACAAGAAAGGGTTAAGATGAAAAATTTACAAATAACTATCCCAATAGTTGATATTTCAAAACAAACTCATAGGCAAGTAATTGTACATAAAGATGCCAATGTTTATTTTGGGCAACCCGACACCGTTTTGTTAGATGATAATAAAACCATTGTAACAGCCTACCCAAAAGGGCATGGTGGGCCTGATACTCTTGTTAAAAAAAGTGATGACGGCGGTTTAACTTGGCGAGTTATTGAAAACTTGCCCGAAAATTTTAAGGGCTTACAAAATGCGCCTACATTACATAAATTAACTGATAAAAACGGTAAACAAAGACTTATAATGTTTGTTTCTTTCCCTCTTATGATGATATCTATCTCAGAAGATGGGGGAGAAACTTGGTGCCCTTATAGGCGTATGTTTGACGATAGTATGTTAGTTAAACTTGGTTATAAAGGTTATGCTCCACCAAAATCTGCAATAGCTATTGCAGATGGCGGCTACATTATAATGTATCATGATGTTAACCGCGTTGACAGAGCACCTAAAATGACATTGGTTACATCTACTACTTTTGACGGCGGTTTAACTTGGAGCGAGCCCGTTGGTGTTGGAGATTTTTCACTTTTTTCTAAAGCGTTACCTTGTGAGCCTGCTCTGATTAAGTCTGAAAACAGCAATCAGATACTTTGCCTAATAAGGGACGATAGCAGGCAATATAATTCTTTTTTTATGACAAGTGACGACGACGGCGATACTTGGACAACCCCTATAGAACTTACCGCTAGTTTAACTGGTGATAGGCATATGCCACAATATAGCCACGAGGGCAGGCTAGCTATAGCTTTTAGAGATATGTTGCAAAATAGCAAGACAAAATCTGACTACATGCTTTGGATTGGCACTTATGAAGACATAATAAACGGCAACGAGGGCGAATATTTAGTTAAATTACTAGAAAGCCAAGATGATAATAAAGATACTGGTTATTCAGGCTTAGAGATATTGCCTGACGGTACATTTGTTGCAACAACCTACTGTGCTATGCAAAAAAATGAATACCCAAGCATTGTGAGCGTTAGATTTAACCTTTGTGAACTAGATGAAAGGAGCTGAGTTTAGTTTAAAATGTCAAATAAACAAAACAAACCTAATTTATTAATTTTTATAGTAGACCAAATGCACCCAGATTGCTTTGGGTATACAAACCACCCAGTGGTTAAAACGCCAAATATTGATAAATTAGCAAAAAGCGGCATGAATTTTACTAGAATGTACACCTCTCAACCACTTTGTATGCCAGCTAGAGCAACTTTATTTACAGGTCTAACTCCACGAGGGCACAAAGTTAGAATGAACGGTATACCGCTAGATACTTCAATACCTACCTTTACGCAAGAACTGCAAGATGCAGGTTACCATACACATTGTAGTGGTAAAATTCATTTAAGCCCTGGTGCTGATGTAAAAGGTACTGATATGAGCAAGTTCTCTCCCGAAGATTTCCCTGAAAACAAAAATTTTTGGCTTAACGGCAAAATAAAAGAGTTGCCACTGCCCTATTATGGCTTAGAAAGCGTTGATTATTACGGCGGTTGTGCACATGGCTCTTACGGAGATTATTTAACCTGGCTTGACGAAAACCACCCAGACAAAGCACATTTATTTTATGATAAAACCACTTTGCAAGAGCCCTCACCTGCTATTAATTTATTTAATCGAGATTCATACAAATGGGCATTGCCAAGTGAATTGCACCCAGCTAGCTGGATTGCAGACAAAAGTATAGACTTTTTAAATAATTCTACAAATAAAGATAGACCTTTTTGTTTGATGTGCAGTTTTCAAGAACCGCACCCACCTTTTGCACCGCCTGCACCTTATTGCTACCGTTATAGTGAAGATGATGTTGTGTTAACACGTCAGAAAAAAGATTTTGATTTAATGCCACCTCATTTTAAAAAAATGTATGAAGAAGATATTTTTACAAGCGGCAACAGCGGTGAAAGCATGAGCAAAACAGACCCATATATTAAAGAATGTATTGCGCATTATTACGGTTTAATTGAAATGGTAGACGACCAAGTTGGCCGCGTTATGAAAACTTTAGAAGATAATAATTTAATGGAAAACACAATTATTATGTTTGTAGCAGACCATGGTGAATCTTTATCAGAACACGGCATGTGGGGCAAAGGCCCGTACCATTACGACAGCGTTATAAGGGTACCGTTTTTAGTTTCTTGGCAGGGCAAAATTACGCCAAATACCACTTGTGAAGAGGTTACCAGTTTTATTGATATAGCGCCAACTATTTTAGATTTATTAAATGTGCCATACCCGCAAGGGTTTGTGCCTTTGGTTAAAGAAACAAATAACGCACCACCTTCTTTACCTGGTAAAAGTTTAGCAAACGCCCTTATAAATGGAGAAGTTTTAAAAGATACCGATGCTTTAATTGAAATGGATGAAGATTATTTAGGCTTTAAAATGCGCACTTTAGTTACTAAAAAATATAGGCTTACTTGTTATTCAGGGCAAGAATATGGTGAACTTTTTGATTTAGAAAATGATAGTGATGAATACATTAATTTATGGACAGATGAAAAATATGGAAGTATAAAGCAAGAACTACAAAATCGCTTATTATACAAAATAATACAAACAGATATTAGTACGCCAAGACAACTATGCAGAGCATAAAGGAGAGTTGAAATGATTATAGATAAAATTGAAAATATTATACTTTATAAAGGAATATTACCACAATTAGATGAAGCTATTGACCTAGCTTGCACAGTAAACGCACAGCAAGAGGCTGGCAAATACGAAATAAATGATAAAATATTTTATACTATTAATAAACTTGAACCTAAAAAAAGAGAAGAAAAGCTATTTGAAACCCATAAAGAGTATATAGATTTGCAATTAATTTTAGACGGAGATGAAATTGCTGGGTTTGCAAATATAACCGATTGTGTAGTTTGCAATGAATACGACCCTTCTCAAGATGCTGCATTATATAGCGACACTGAAAAATCTATGTTTTGCCATATGCAAAAAGGCTGGTTTTACATTGTATTTCCGCAAGATGCTCACATGCCTTGTTGCAAAGCAAATAGCAAAGAGGTTGCAAAGGCAATATTTAAAGTTAAGCTATAATAAACCTATAAATAATTTTTATTATTATTTTTAAATGCAAAAATAACTTGCCAAAGTATGAATTTTTGCCAAAACTAAAAAGGACTTTCCGCTGGAAAGTCCTTTTTAGTTTTTTATTAAATTAATCTGTGAACTGTGGTTAATGCCGATTCTTGTAAAATAGCATTATGCTTAACTATATCTTTATTATAAAGCTCATGATATAAAATATCCATTAATAATAGCGTAGCTGTTTTTGTTAACATAGAGCCTTGTTGTAGCGGTGTTTCAGTTGAACCACATATTAAAACAACATCGGCATATTCAGCTGCAGGGCAACGTTTATAGCCTGTTATTAAAATTATTTTTAAATTTCTCTTTTTAGCTAGTTGCATCGCTTGCATACATTCTTGCGTAGAGCCTGAAAAAGAGAAAAAAACTATTGCATCTCCCTCATTATATTGTGAAACAGAAATTAACTGAAAAACAATATCTTGCAAGCATTCAAACTTGGTGCTTATATTTATAAATTTCGACCACGATTCCATCGCTACAAGCGCAGAACCACCTTGCCCCATAAATGAAACTTTTTTTGCATTTATTAAAATATCTACCGCTTTTTCAACATCGGCTTTATTTAACAAATCCATAGTTTGGGTAATTGTTTGAATATGCTGTAAATAACAATTTTTACCAATTTCCCAACTGTCTTCTAAATCTACCTTTTCTAGTTGAGTTTGTTCATTAATTTTTGTTGTTACGTAACTTTCAGTTATTGATTTTGCGATAGATAGCTTAAATTCGCTAAAATTGTTAAAGCCCATACGCTTACAAAACCTTGTTATAGTTGCATCGCCTACTTTGCAAACTTCACTTAGTTCTGTAATAGAATAATATTGAACCTTTTCTGGGTTTTTAATTACAAAATCACATATTTTCTTGCTTTGAGTAGTTAACAAGTCATAAGATTCTTGTAATTTTTCAATAACATTATTTGAAGCATCCATAAAAGCTCCTCCTTTTTAACAAATCCGCCATATTTATTAATAAAATAATAATATCACAAATTGGTTAATTATTCAAATAAAATTATTATTCGTTTTATCGCCATAAATTTGGTTGTTTAATTAAAAACTATATATTAAATATGTCTACCATAGCTTTATTAATAAAATTTTCAGCAAAAATGCTTTGTGCTTTTGCGTCTGGATGTATGCCGTCTGGCATTAAATAAAGCTGTGTTTCGTCAAAAACTTCTAAACCGTTTAGGTAATATATATTTTCATCTCCATATTTTTTAAATGTATTCACCATTTCATAAAGTTCTTCCCTCATTTTTGGTAAGGTATAACCACTTGCGCAAATATTAGTTTCCCTGTCATTTTCAGCACAAAATATTGGAGAAATTATAAGAATTGGCGTGCTTTTGTGTTTTTCTCTTATAATATTAATAAAACCTATGCAATTAGCAATAAAAGAACGGTTGCTAAGTTTGCCGTCTATACAATTTATACCCAGTTTTAAACTTATATAGTCGCATTCAAGCTCGCTTATCATTTTGGCAACCATTGGTTCTACAATGCAGTTACCACCAAAACCTAAATTTGTAAGGTGCAAGTTTAACTTGTTTGAAACTATGCTAGGCCAAGTATTTAAAGGCGAAGACGCCCTTATTGAATGGCTTATAGAACTGCCGTAGTGCACCCATTTTTTTCTATTATCTACATTTTTAGATATTTGCGCATCATCGTTAATTTCTATGCTCTCTATTTTAACTTGCGCACTTTGAGAAAGCCAAATTTCAAAGCTTTTATCACATTTATCAAGTGTTTTCATTAAAATAAATGGCTGTTGTGGTGTAACTGTAAATTGCAGTATTTCTTTATAATTTATTAAAACATCAACATTAATTTCTACGATAAGCTGTGCAAAGTTAATTTTAAGCATCTCACAATTTGAGTTAAAACAAACCCTAACACCACAGGCGTTTTTTGCAACTACTTCATTTAAAAAAGGGTAAAAATCTAGGCGATTACAATCTATTCTCCACGGAGAAACCCAACTTTCTGAAATTTCTACAGAAATTGCCCCTTCAAAGGTGAAAACATTATTTTCATATATATATTTTTTCATTTTAACACTCCAATTAATTATGAAAATTATTTTGAATAAATTATAACTCTATAAAGATTAAAATTCAATACATAATTGTAAATTTAATAAAAATCGCTTATTTATGCAAAAATTTATTCAATTTGCATATTGAAAATCTTTTTCATATATGATAACATAATAGTAACTTATTAAAATATTGTGGGGTATTACTAATGATTAAAAACTTAGATTTTTCAAACGATTTATTTAGGCAAACCATAGTAGACAAAGATGAACGCCAATATTTAGGCCACGTTACTACCGTTTTATTAGAAGATAATAAAACAATTATTGCCGTTTACCTTTTAGGGCACGGCAGGGGCAAAATAGTAATGAAAAAAAGCTATGACGCAGGCTTAACTTGGAGCGAACGCATACCTTTACCTAAGAGCTGGGACACATCTTTAGAAGTGCCCACTATATATAAAGTTGTAGACAAAAACGGCGTTAAAAGGTTAATAGTTTTTTCTGGGCTTTATCCTATTAGAATGGGAGTATCAGAAGATGACGGAAATACTTGGTCTGAATTAGAGGCGATTGGTGATTTTGGTGGTATTGCAGCTATGTCTACTTTAATTGATTTAGGGCAAGGCAAATATATGGCATTTTTCCACGATGATGGCAGGTTTATAAATAATGACAAAATAGCTCACAAATATGAAGTTAAACGCTACACCGCTGAAAATACCGAAAAAGTGGTTTGTTTTTACTCAAACTCTAAAGACAATGGCAAAACTTTTGAAGATGAACAAGCTGAAGAAAGAAACCTCTACAACAAAGATTTAAACTGGAGCGAGCCTGAAACAATTTATGAAAGTTACGCAAATGAAAAAACTGAAATAGCTCATGTTTACGCTTGTTTGTCAGAAGATGGTGGTTTAACTTGGGGCGCACCTAGTGTTGTTGCAACCCATGAAGACGCTTTTTTGTGTGAACCTTGGGCAATTTATTCACCAGATAAATCTCAAATAGCCGTTTTACTTAGAGAAAATACAGGTAAATATAATTCTTTTGTAATGTATAGTAACGATAAAGGCAAAACTTGGACAAAACCAGTGGAGCTTAACAAAAACTTAACTGGCCACAGACACACAGCAAAATATTTAAAAGACGGTAGAATATTTATATCTTTTAGAGTTATGGTTAACCAAAACCCAAGCGAAGGGCATTGGTACGCATGGGTTGGCACATACGATGACATTGTAAACGGCACAGACGGTGAATATAAAATTTTACTTAAACAAAACCAAAAAGGTGGAGATTGCGCCTACCCTGGCGTTGAAATTTTACCAGATGAAACCATAGTTGCAACTACATACGGACACTGGACAAAGGACGAACCTCCTTATATTTTAAGTGTTAGAATTAATCCAGAAGACTTAAACGCTTAAAACAAACGACCTTCAGTTAAAGATGTATACCCAAATCTGACCATGGATGTCAAATCAATGGAATACAGAAAAGGCACTATCGAGAAGCATGAATAAATCTCGATAGTGCCTTTTTGCAAATATTTATCTCAAACATAATTTAAGAATTATAGTTGGCATTTGCAAAATTATTTTACCGAATTTGATATTTTTTTGACTTTAATGATGTAATGAAAATTATTATGCATTAAAAAGGGGGTAATACCAAAAAACAAGAGTAAAAAAGGGGAATTTTTCGCATTGCTTGGCATTAACGGTGCAGGAAAACCACTATCCTGTGTGCAACCATAAGAAACATCTGGGACAGCTCACCGGATATGCTTACCGAACAAGATGTAGATGAGATATTTTCATCCTTAACCCCTTTGACCAACGTTGACGAAGCTGTTAAAATGGCTCATATTGATAGTGTTAACAAAAACATTCATGGTGAAAATACAGGTACATATTCTGAACCATCCTCTTTAACGCAACCTCTTATATGCCCAAAATGCGGTAGCACACTTGTAGAGAGGGTTGCCAAAAAAGGTGCCAATGCCGGCAACAGTTTTT
>CAYJIO010000006.1:24223-26217 GCA_964370255.1 uncultured Azospirillaceae bacterium | reverse complement strand
TTAAAACATAATCTGCATCAAGCTTGTTCTTAAACCACGTAATTTGCCTTTTTGCATATTGATGAGAATGGATTTTAGAAAGCTCTATTGCCTCTTCAATAGTTGTTTTTCCACCAACAAAATCAATCATCTCAGGCAAACCAAGAGCTTTGGCCGCAGGCATATTAGCCGCAATATTTAAGGTCTTAAATTTTTTTGCTTCTTCAATAGCGCCCATTTCAACCATTTTATCAAATCTTGTATTAATTCTCGATTCTAAATCTTTTTTTTGAGGAAGAATTTTTATCACAAAAAAATCGGCCTCAATTGCTTTTATCAAGGGCTTTTTATGCCAGTATGCAATGCTTTTTCCTGTTTGCAAAAAAACTTCTAACGCTCTTGCAACCCTTGTCGTATCATTTTTGTTTAGCATCTTTTTTGCATCAATATCAAGCGCGCCATACTTATCTTTTATACTTGTAACCTTATTTTTAATCTCTTGAGAAATTGCAGGAATAGGAGTTGTGCCATAAATAAGATTGTTAATATACATTCCACTTCCACCAACAACAACCGCAGTTTTGCCTCTTGACCAAAGCTCTTTTATTTTATCAACACACAAACCAAGCCAGCTAACCACATTGCCATTAACGCTGCTTTCATAAATTTGGTATAAATGGTGAGGCACAATTTCTTTATCGCAATCATCAGGGCAGGCAGAAATTATGGGTGTGTCTTTGTATAATTGCTGACTATCTGCGTTTATAACCTCTCCATTATATTTTTTTGCCAAATCAATTGCCATCTGAGATTTTCCAGATGCGGTAGGGCCTGCAATAATTATAATATTTTTTTTCAAAACTTATTCCTTTTTTAATATTTTATATATATAATAAGCTTATAGTCAAGTGTGATTTAAAGGAGTTTATAATGAAAAAAACTATAATTGCAATTATAGCATCAATACTTTTCTCGTTTTCTGCAAAAGCAGACTACCAAGATGATTGCATCAACAAATACAGAAACTCAATTGGGGTTGATCCATTTGTTTTCTGCCCCCTAGATGAGTCCAAAAAATTAATGCTAGACGTTGACAAATATTATATGGAGCTATCAGAGCTAGAGATGCTAAAATCTTGGAACAATGGCAACAAAATGACAAGTGGCAACTTCAAAGATCTTAAAGAGGCTTGGACATTATACAGAAACAAAATGTGCTCACTTGTTGCAACTTTTTGGGGCACAATTGAGCCAGATGACGGCAGCCTTGAAAAACAACAAGCAGAGTGTTTGTTAAGAGAAGTTAAGGTTCATCACGCATATCTTAAAAATATGATAGATAATAAAAATAGCTCACCATATACAGACGCCCACGCGCATTAATTATCTTTCTCTACAAACCTTTTTATAAGGCATAATTTGCATATTTTCTTTAACACTATCCCCGCTTGATGTTAAGACCACAAGCCCAAAAGGACTTATGCTATACTCATCAACAGATGTTGTCACTTGCGCTTTCTTATCAGACGTGTCAAACACAACACTCCACTTTTTGCTATTACCTGCTTTTGGTAATTTGTATTTTGTGTTGCCGTCAACGTTTCCAGAAAAGACTACGATATAGTCTTGCCCTCCATTTTTTGAGTGCAGCTTATAAGCAAGAGTTCTGGCAAACCCGCAATCCCAATTATCTTGGCTCATCTCTTTGCCCTCAGTATTAAACCACATAACATCATTTGGTGTCATTGCCTCTGCACAAGAGAACGCAGCAACAGATTTTCTTAAATGCAATAACTTTCTAGAAAATATATACATATCTTTTTGTTCATCGTTCATATTATCCCAGTCATGCCAGCTGATGTTGTTGTCTTGACAATATGCATTATTATTCCCTTTTTGAGTCTTAAGGATTTCGTCTCCTCCATTAATTAAGGGCACCCCTCTTGCCAAGACGGCCATCGCCATCATTGTTTTTGCTCTTCTTATATCTATTTCTTTATTGTTAGATGTCCAAG
>CAYJIO010000006.1:0-24123 GCA_964370255.1 uncultured Azospirillaceae bacterium | reverse complement strand
GCCATCATTGTTTTTGCTCTTCTTATATCTATTTCTTTATTGTTAGATGTCCAAGGATACTCATTATTGTTGCCATCTCTGTTATCCTCATTATTTGCATAATTATCTTTTTTGTTATAGTTAACCAAGTCATATAAACTAAAGCCGTCATGTGTTGTAACATAGTTAACATCTGGGGTCTGTTTTCCTGCCATTTCATAAGCTTGCTTGCCAATGACATTATACTGCCCCAGTTTTCTAAATGCTTTTTTTCCTTTGTCATTCCACTCAAAAATATTTTTATTCATCATACCTTTTTCATAGATGCCATCAGCGTTCCAAGGCTCTCCATATACTTTTACGCCTGTTTCTTTTTTTATTTCTTCAAGCATTAATAAAAACGGCGCATCCTGAGAAAATTGATTATTCTCATCCATCGCCAAATCTCCAGCCAAATCAAGCCTAAAAGCATCAACCCCAATAGAAGAAAAATATTTCATAGAGTTATAGCAAACATCCAAAGCAGGTTTTCTTGCCACATTAAAAGAGTTGTCACACCCAGTTGAGTTTAATAAATATTTCTTTCCATCATCTTCTATAATTCTATGATAACTAAGGCAATCAAGCCCCTCATAAGATATTATTTGATTTGGCGCTGTGTGATTATATACAACATCCATGCACACCTCAATACCATTTTTATGCATTTCATTAATCATTTGCTTAAAGTCTTCAAGGCTGCCAAATTTTGGATCAACCGCAAAGTGATTATAAGGGTTATACCCCCAATAATCAGACAAGCCTTTTTCTTTTTTTAGATGATAGCCTCCACAAGTGGGCATAATAGGCATAAGCTCAATCTGTGTAATATTCAGGCTTTTCAAATGCTCAATACTCGCAGGATGACAAAGACCTAAAAACGTTCCTCTTATATTCTTTGGCACTTTAGGATTAGTTGCAGAAAACCCTTTAACATTAAGTTCATATATGATGGTGTCATTAATTGAGTGATTGGGTTTTTTGTTTAAGTAAGCATACTCGGAGTTATCTTTATCAAACCTTACAACAGATTTTGGTACCAAATTTTTTGTATCAGCGTCAGCTTCTACAAGCATATCCTCGTTGTCCCAATGCCCCATAGTCTCAGAAATTTCTTTTGCATACGGATCAACCAAAAGCTTTTGCGGATTAAAAAAAAGGCACATCTCTGGCAGATATTCGCCATGTGCCCTATATCCATATTTTTGACCTTCTTTAATACCATCTACATTAACAGACCAAATACCTTCATCATTTTTTTTCATAGAGATTTTTGTTTCGTTTTTCTCATCATCAGAAAAAAGACACAACTCTATTAGGCTTGCATTTTCAGAAAAAATACGAAACTTAACCCCGTTTTCTGTTTTTTTTGTTCCTAACATATAACAAGTTTAATTTTTTTTAAGGCGGTGTCCACAATAAAAAAGCACCATGTTAGTAAAAAAGCCAACAACCACGGCATCAACGCCAAACAAAACCGCTTTGCCATTAACAATAAAGCTAATCGCAATAGCCAAAACGCCCCCAAATGCGCCCATAACAAAGCTTATCATTTTGGGTTTTAAGCCAATAAATGTCGCAATTAATGGCACAAGCATCACAGGCGCCCAAAAATTGTATGCAAAACGCAAGATGTCTAAAACGTTGCTGATTTTAAGCGCCAAAACAACAGCCCCCAACCCCAAAAACAAAGACAACACTTTTGCCAAAACAAGCTCTTTTGCAAAGCTCTTGATTTTTGCAATTGGTTTTATAACATCTTCAATCAAGCAAACTGTTGCAGAGTTCAAAAAGCTGTCTGCAGAACTCATCACAATAGATATAATTGCAGCACAAGCCAAAGATTTAATGCCAATTGGCAAAACAGTGTTTATAACCGTTGGCATTGCATTTGAGCTAGATATTTCAGGGTCTATTGCAAAGGCAACAATTCCAAGCATTCCAGTAATGATGAAGAAAGGCACAGATAAAATTGCACTATAAAGCGTTCCCTTAATTGTTTCTTTTGTGTTTTTTGCAATAAGCAATCTTTGCAAATATGGCGGCACTAATGTCTCACCAATCATAAAAGATAAAAACAAAGAGCCCCACATCAAAGGGGAAAAATCTTCAGAAAACAAACTAAAGTAGTTGCTAGGCACTTTGTTTTGCATTTCATCAAAACCACCAACATGGCTAATGCCCAAAAACAACGCCATCGGAATAAAAACCACAAGCATCAAAAACTGAACAACATCAGTAACCACAACAGCTTTCATGCCACCAAAAGCAGTATAAACAATAACAATAGAGCAACCAATAATCACCCCTTGAGAAAATGACAAAGGAGAAAAAGTCTCAAACACAGCACCCATTGCACCAACTTGTGCGCCAAGAATGCCAATGCAAACCATTGCCCCCAAAATACCTGCAGTTATTTTACCAATTTTGCCAAAGTGTTTCTCCATAACATCACCTGCTGAAATGCAACCAGAAAACTTTGCAACTTTTGGGGCAATAAATAATGATATTAGTATCAACGTCAAAGAAAATCCCCAAAGAGCGGTAGCAGGTCCAATCCCAGATTTAAACACAGTGTCTGCATTACCAAAAGAAAATCCACCACCAATAAAAGAAGCTGATAAGGTGGCAAACAAGACAAACGCAGAATAAGAGTGAGATGCAATAGCATAGTCCTTAAGGTTTTTCATGCCTCTTCCTGCCCAAAGCCCCATAACAAAAATCACGGTCATATATGCACATATAATAATTAAATCTATATTTGATGTTATAAAATTCATTTTTGTTTCTCCTTTTAAAATTCCCTTTATTTATCACAAGCTCTTAGGGTTAATAAGCTAACGCACAGAAGGACTGTCATTCCGCACTTGATGCGGAATCCAGTTAAAAAATCAGCTAATTTATTGTTCTGGATTACCACGCTTCGCTCGCAATGATACGTGAGTATTTTTTGATAAATTTCTTCTTCATCTCACTCACCATCAAAAATAGGGGCGATAAAAATCGCCCGCAAAAAATTAGCCTTTTTTCTTCTCAACCACTTTCAAGCTCAGCTCATCCATTTGCGTTTGAGTTGGCAAAGATGGAGCTTGCATCAACAAGTCTTGCGCCTTGCCATTAAGCGGAAATAATATCACATCACGGATAATTTCTTCATCCAAAAATAACATAACCAAACGGTCTACACCAAATGCAGAGCCCGCGTGTGGTGGCGCGCCAAACTTAAATGCAGACAACATTCCACCAAATTTTTCTTCTACATGATCTTTGCCATAGCCAGCAATTTCAAAGGCCTTATACATAACCTCTGGCTTAAAGTTTCTTTGCCCGCCAGACAATAATTCTACCCCATTACAAACAAAGTCATATTGATAAGCCAAAATCTCTAACGGGTTTTTGTTAAGCAATGCGTCCATCTCACCTTGTGGCATAGAAAACGGGTTATGCGAAAACTGCACAGGGCAGGCTGCATTTTCATCTTCATTCTCTTCATAAAACGGAAAGTCAACAATCCAGCACATCTTAAATGCATCTTTATCAAAAAGGCCTAATTCTTCTGCAACTTTGTTACGCAGCTTGCCCGTAAATTTAAGGAATTGTGTGCCTTTGCCAATCATTAATAACATTGCCTCATTTTCAGCCAAGCCAAAATCTGCAAAGTTATTTAATAGCTTAAATATTCCTTTGTCTTGCGCCAAATAAGCAACACCACCAAAGCCCTCTTTTTTGCCATAATCATTTAACTTATCAAAAAACGAACGTGGTTTGTCAGCAATGTTTTGAACCCTAATTGCCTTAACAATTTTGCCCTCATTAACCATATTATCATAAACCCCAAAACCAGAGTTGCCAAACAAGTGAGTAACATCATCAATAACAAGTGGGTTTCTAAGGTCTGGTTTGTCAGAGCCATATTTGTTCATAGCCTCCTTAAATGGAATCCTTATAAATGGCGCTTGATCAATCTTTTTACCTCCGCCAAACTCATTAAACAATGTGCCAAGAGTTTTTTCAATAACTGCAAACACATCTTCTTGACGAGCAAAAGCCATCTCCATATCCATCTGATAAAACTCGCCAGGGCTTCTGTCTGCTCTTGGGTCTTCGTCCCTAAAACAAGGCGCAATCTGAAAATATTTATCAAAGCCAGAAACCATCAAAAGCTGTTTGAATTGTTGTGGAGCTTGTGGCAGGGCATAAAACATTCCATGATTAATGCGAGATGGCACCAAAAAGTCGCGAGCCCCTTCAGGAGAAGATGCGGTTAAAATTGGCGTTTGATAATCAACAAAGCCTTGGCTGTCCATAAGCTCACGGGTTCTTTTAATAACCGCTGAACGCATTGCCATATTCTTTTTAAGTCTTTCTTTTCTAAGGTCCAAAAAGCGATATTTAAGGCGCAGTTCTTCTGGTGCATTATCTTCTGCCGCCACCTGAATAGGCAATATATCTGCTTTTGAGTGCACTTCAACATTGCTTGCAATAACTTCAATCTCACCAGTTGCGATGTTGTTATTAACGCTTTCTCTTTTAACAACTTTGCCGTCAATACCAATAACCGATTCTACTCGCAGCTCCGCAATTGCTTCAAAAGTGGCACTACCTTTTTCAAACACAACTTGGGTAATGCCATAATTATCTCGCAAATCGACAAAGCAAAGGTTGCCAAAGTCACGTTTTTTGTGAATCCAGCCAGATATTTTTACTTCTTGATTTATGTTTTTGGCATTAAGTTCGCCACAAGTGTGTGTTCTATACATTTTATAAAAATCCTCTTTAAATTTTATTTATAACTGTTATAAGATACCAATATTAACACTAAAAGCAAGAAATAAAATGAATATAATACAAAAAACAAAAGACTTAAAAGAGTTTTGTAATAAAATAAAAAAAGAGCCATACATAACAATAGACCTAGAGTTTTTAAGAGAAAAAACATATTTTGCTCAAATATGCCTCATCCAAGTTGGCTCAGACGTTGAGTGTGCAATTATTGACCCACTGGCGCAAGGCATTGACCTATCTGCGTTTTTTGAGCTTATGAAAGATAAAAAAATCACAAAAGTTTTTCATTCTTGCCGTCAAGATATAGAGATTTTATACAACCTATCAGGTTTTGTTCCAGCCCCAATTTTTGACACCCAAATAGCAGCAGAAGTTGCAGGGTTTGGAGAAAGTGTCTCTTATGAAAGCTTGGTAATAGCCATCTGCAAACAAGAGCTTAACAAAGCGCACCGATTCTCAAATTGGCAAAAAAGGCCTTTAGACAAAGCACAATTAGAATACGCACTATCAGATGTAACTCACTTAAGAGACATATACAAATTCTTAAATAAAAACCCAAACATAAAATTATTAGAAGAAAGATTTAAGGACTTATCAAAAGAAACAGAATATGCTCCACAGCCACATGAGGTATATAAAAAAATTAGACACCGCTCACACAATGCCAAATTTTTAACTATTTTAAGAGAGTTGGCAGCATGGAGAGAGATGCGCGCCATCAAAAAAGACCTGCCCAGAAAAAACATTATGCAAGATGAAATGTTATTAAACATTGCAGCAGCCTGCCCAAAAAACCTAGAGGCACTTTCTCAAATCAGAAACATCAGACAAGATGTCATAAACGGCAAATTGGGCCAAGAAATTTTGCAAACAATAGAAAATGCTCTTAAAATTCCAGAAAAAAATTATGTAAAAGTAGAAAAAACTCACAAAGCAAAAAAAGGAGCAACTGCATTATTAGAGCTCTTAAAGTTGTTATTAAAAATAAAATCTCAGCAAATGGGCATAACTCCCAAATTTATTGCAACAGAAGAAGATTTAGTTGACTTTGCAAACTTTAATGACAAAAACGTTTCTTTCTTAAAAGGCTGGCAAAAAGACGCCTTTGGCCAATATGCAAAAGGCATCAGAGCAGGGGAGATAAAAATTGCCTACAACCCAAACTCAAAAGAAATAGAGATATCTTAAAACAATATTAAGATATGTATAATAATATATTAACATGACTGAAAAAGAAACTGCAGAAAAACAAAGCAACAAAGAACCAAAAATTCTCTTAAAAGAGCGTTTTGAGATAGATTTTAACGCGCCTCTTTCAAAGTTTAATACAAATAATTCAACAGCATATAAAGCAACAGACATCTCAGATAAAAAAAAGCCAATGTTTGCCCTTATATCAAATGCAAAAACACCACCAAGGCTTTCTGTTTTGCCTGCCATGCGCTCAATAAAACATTCTTCAATTATAAAGCTAGTTGATTATGGCATTGTTTTTGATAAAACCCAAAACAAAGAGTGTTTTGCTTTAATATACAAAGAGCCTCAAGGCCCAAAGATATTAGATGTTCCTGCAGAAAGAATAAAATCTTTAATAAAAGACAAACAAAAGTTTATAGAAGTTTTGCAAACACTTTTCTCTGCGCTTGAAACCTTAAACGGACACAAAATTGCACACAGAGCAATCAGGCCAGACAATCTTTATTTTGCCAACGACAACTTAGATAGCATTGTCTTAGGAGACTGCCTCTCTTGTTTTCCAGGATACGCTCAGCCTTGCGCATATGAGCCAATAGAGATGGCAATAGCAGACCCAATTGCAAAAGGAGACGGCAGCTCAAAAGATGACTTTTATTCTCTAGGCGCAAGTCTTTTGGCATTAATAAGCAAAAAAGAACTTTGCACAAACACAAGCCCAGAGACAATAATAGCAAGCAAAGCAAACAGCTCAAGCTATTATTATTTAAGCTCTTCAATAGAAGTCCCATCATATCTTGAAAGTATTATAAAAGGTTTATTAAACGATGACGCATCTCAAAGATGGCAGTATGTTGAGCTTACAAACAGCATAAACGACAAAGAATATCTAAACAAGAAGTCAGATTACAGAAAGCCCAATAAACCTTTAACAATAGATGGCATAAAATATAACAATTGCACAGCAGTTGCATTATATTTATCAAAAAACCAAACACAGGCCTTAGATATCATAAACTCAAAAGTATTTTTTGAGTGGATAAAAAAAACCTCACAAGTAGATGAAAGAAAAAAAGAGTTGGTTTCTCTACTAGAAGAAAACGCTTTGCATAATATCACTCCAGAGATTTTAATTGCAAAAACCTGTATTTTGCTTGCTCCAAGTCTTCCAATCATATATAAAAGCCTTAGTTGTTTTCCTCAAGGCTTGCCCAAATCAATTTATTATTCAAGCCTTTACCTTCAATCAAAAGTAGCAGAGCTAAAAGACCTTATAGAATCAGATATCATAAATTTTTGGTACTCAAAGCAAGAAGACTTAAGACCGCCAGCAAGTTTATCTGAATATAAAAACTACTTAAACAATAATGCGTTTGGTTTTGGCCTTCCAAGAATAGCTTATGACTATGATGACGACATTCCTTGCTATAGCCCCCTAGTTGGTATGTTTTTTGTAAATACCTTAGGCGGAGTTTTAAGAGCGTTAGAAAAAAACTCAGATAACATTGATTATTTATACGACTCAAACATAATAGCATACTTTAGATGTAAACTCGGCCAAAGATTTGACCCCATAATAAAAGAAATAAACTCCCATGACGACAAACAAAAAAGGCTTTCAATCTTAAAATTTTATGTAGATATTCAAAACAAATTCGGCCCCAAAAAGTTAACAAAAATATTAGAGAAAATGATAGAATTCTGCCAACCGTTAATAGAGGCATATCACAACAAAAAAATTCAGCAAGAAATAAAAAACAAGGTAAAAAAAGTTGCCACAACAGGCTTGCTCTTAAACTTATACGACATAATAGAAAACAAAAAAAGCATAGATTATGACAACGACAACTACCATAAAGCAAAATCATTAGCAATCTCATTAAGAGCAGAAAAAAAGATTATAACAAACTCTCAGTCACAAAGCTTAGAGAGCATTAAAAAGGTGGGCATAAAGCTTGTTACAATATTTTCAATTCTTATAGCGGTTATAATGCTCATTGCATCAATGCTTTTACATATATAAAAGAGAAAAAAATGATAAAAAATAACAAAAATAATTCATTTCTAAGTAACATGACAACATTGCAAAAAACTTTTGTTGTTTGCTCAAGCTTGCTTTTATTGATATATGCATATTCATTTATTTTATTTGTTATAGTTGCAATGCTACCAACAATAATTGTTTATATAACAGACAAAACAAACAAAGACAAACAATGCATCGTGGGTCTGTTTAACTTTGCAGGTGCAAGTTATTGGATAGTTAAGGTGTTTTTCTCTGGCTTTTCTCAAGACATTAGCACAATGCTTTATAATGTTTTGTTTTGGATTTCCTCTTATGGATTCGCCTCAATGGGATTTTATTTTTATTACAAAGTTCCAGAGTTACTTATATATTTTATAAAAAAATATAATGACTATAAATTAACACAAATAGATAAAAACCTAGAAAAATTAGAAAACGAGTGGGGTGAGCTTTGAGCATAAAAAATAAATTTAATAAAAAAGGCATATACTTTTTTGCGCTTGGCGGTGCAGAAGAAATTGGCATGAACTTATTTTGCTATGTTGTTGACGGTAAAATTATGATAGTTGATTGTGGCTATATGTTTTTAGGAGACGACTACCCAGGAATGGACTTGTCGATGGCAGATTTCTCGTTCTTAAAAAAGCATAAGAAAGACATTGTTGGCATATTTATTACCCACGCACATGAAGACCACTTTGGCGCAATAGGATACATTTTGCCAGAGCTTGACTACCCGCCAGTATATGCAACAGACTTTGCTCTTGGCGTTATAAAAGAGAGACTAAAAGAGTTTATAAAACTAGAGGACGCAACATTAATAACTCAAGAACACATACAAAAAAATAGCTTTGACATAAGTTATATAAATTTGATTCACTCCGTGCCAGAAACCTCAGCTTTATATATAAAAACCCCTTATGGAAATATTTTTCATGCAACTGATTGGCGCTTTGATGATGAACTAACAGATATTCAAAAAACAGATTTCCCAGGAATTGAAAAAGCCAAAGAACAAGGTGTTGATATTTTTGTTTGCGACTCAACAAACGTTTTAATAAATGACGTAAAATTAACCGAATCTCAGGTAAGAAAAAACTTAATTGATATTATCCCAAGACTAAAAAACACGGTTGTGGCCTCTTGCTTTGCCTCAAACCTAGTTAGGTTAGAAAGCCTTATTTTAGCAGCACATGCCGCATCAAGAACTCCTGTTTTAATGGGCAGAAGCATAATAACATATATGCGTGTTGCAAAAGAATGCGGATATTTTAAGGACTTGCCATATTATGTTTTAATAGATGACGCAAAAGATATTGCCCATGAAAACGCATTATATATAACAACAGGTTCACAAGCAAACTACAGAAGTGGCTTGGTTCGCATTGCAGACGGAGAAAGCAAAGACATAAAACTAGGCAAAGGTGATAGTGTTATATTTTCTTCAAGAATGGTAGAAGGCAATGAAGATAAAGTTATAGCTCTGCAAGAAAAATTTATAAAAAAAGGTGTTGAGGTAATATCTGGAGATGATCTGCCAATCCACACTTCTGGCCATGGTGGCAAAAACGATATCAAAAAAATGTATGAGTTGTTAAAACCTAAAATGATAATCCCCGTCCACGGAGAAAAAAAGTTTATCCGAGAGCACAAAAAATTTGCAACAACACTTGGGATTGAAGAAGTAATAAGCGTTAATAACGGAGAGGTTTTGTTATATGATGGCAAGCCCAAAATTGTAGAAACTCTTCCAACTCAAATCTTGGCCGTCGACAGAAACAGATTAATACCTCTCAGCTCTTCAGTAATCAAAAACAGAAAACAAATAGCTTTTAACGGCTCTGTGTTTATAAGCTTTGCTGTCGATTCTAAATGGCAACCAATAGACGTAAAAATATCTTCAAAAGACATTTTAGAAGACGAGGCTTTTGCAGAGCTAAGGGATGAAATTGAAAAAGAGGTCATAGAAAAACTACCTCAAAAAATAGAAGAACTAAACCAAAATGAGGCAAAGATAGTTGACTTTGTAAGGGTCTTTGTCAGAAAAAGGATTCTAAAGGCAACAGAGATGAAGCCAGTAACATTTATTCATTTCTATAAACTCTAGAGTGATTCTCGTTTAGATAGATTCTTTTTTGTGATGGATTTTGTTTTTTAAATTTAGTTTTTCGCTGCAAGCTAGTAGCTAAGGAAACTTCTCTTATCTTTGCGAAAAGCTTTGCTTAATGCAAAGATTAGTTGTTCCTACAAGTAGAATTGCAAAGCAATTCGTAGCGGTAGAAAAAAGCCAAAGAGCAAAAAGTAAAAGGCAAGCAACAAAGCATATTCTATCTAATCGGGAAACGCTCTAGCCCATCTCATTATAAGATTGCACACCCATAATCAAAGGCTTTTTTGATGATGACTTCTCGATCTGTTTGTTTTGCGTTTTTTTCAAAATCTCTTTCTCGGCCTTTTTCAAAAAGTCTTTTGCAGAACATAATTTTGTGTCAACACACTTGCCCATGGTCAACAACGCAGCATCATGTTTTGAGATGTTTGGCGCATATTTAACATTCTTAAGCACTTCAGGGCTAGATATTTTTGTAGGTTGCAAAGGTGCAAAGTCATAACCTAATCTCATTTTTTTTGCTTTCATACTAGCAACAATATCAATTGATGGCAAATGAAACTTGCGCAGCTCATCAGCTGTGAGGTCTTTTGCATTATCTAAAAGAACCGCAATCATATCTTCCAGATTTTCTGGAGCATTATCTAGTTCTTTTATAAACTCTTTTATATTTATCTTCATAACCATAACGCACCTCCCTACAATAATAATTTCTTTTTATAAATATATTATAGCATAAAAAAAGAATTTGTGCAATAGTTTTAAGTAATTTTAAGTTTTTTCAAAAACTCAGCAATTTTCTTGTTCCACTTAAAGCCATCTTCTGGTCTGGGCTTTTTTCTAAACCACGTTTTAGGTATTTTTTCAAGCTCAATTGGGGCAAAAACGGCCGGATTCGTTGTCAATGTTGCCCACGCACCTTCTGGGTCTTTTGAGGCTACCTTAAAGTAGTTCATAACAAGCCTATTAGCATCAATCGGAAAGTTTCTCTTCTCTATTTCTGCAATATATTTTTGGATTCTCTCACGCCTTAAGTTGTGTTCTTCGTTTATTTTATTTTCCATATGCTTTTTCTTCGCGCCTATAAGCCTTGTCTGGTAGGCGATATCGCACGCTTCAAGCTCAATTAATATCTCAACATAAGATATAAGCGCATCTTGCAACACGGGGTCTGCTGTTTCTTCAGCCAAAGATAATATTTGCTCATCAGAAGAGTTTGGGTGAATGGTAGATATTTGGTTTGGATAAGTCTCTAATAACACAATCCAACCCAAAAGAGTGTCATGAGTAAAGTCCTCAACCACACTAGGCTTATATCTGGGGAGTAATTTTTCCTGCATTACCCTAAACTCAGGTATTGTTGTTTTTTCATAGGTCTGAGCTATTTTAGACGTTGCCTTCGTATAAGATGCCCAAGCCCTTATAAGAGCTCTCTCTTCTGCTCCTAGGTTATTGTTTATCTCAACCTTTTTCTCTTCGCTGATTTCTTCTTCATATTCGTCTGCATCTTCATCAGTGTCTATTTCTGCTTCTGTTTGCTTTTCATCTTCAACTTCACTTAGCTCTTGATCAATAAATTCTTGAAGCAATCTGTCAAAGTCGTCCATACTATCTGTTTGGCTCATTTTCTGCCTCGCTTAAAAATATTTGCGTAATAATATCAAAATTTGCATCAAGAACTATAACCCGATCTTCTAGACCGCCGTCTTCAATAATAAAAAAAGTTTTTTCTTTGTTATGAGATATATCTTTTATTTTTGACCCATAAGGCTGGCTTAAACTAAGGGTTTTCTCAATGTTCACACTTTTGGGCTTTGATTTTTTTACAATCAAAGAAATTGCACAAAGCGTTCCCGCCACTAACAAAAATGTTAGGACGAAAACAATGATTTTTATTGCTTTTAATTTATTCATGTGTCTATATTATAACTATTATGACAGAAGACAACAATTTTTTTAACATATCTGCAAAAAACATCACTCCCAAAACAAGGCTTGATAAGTTTTTGGCAACTAGCTTAAAAGACATCTCAAGAGCAGGTGTCCAAAGACTTATAATAGAAGGCTATATAAGCCTTGATGATGAGGTGATAGTTGATAAAAATTATAAAGTAAAAGAAGGAGATGACTTTTGTATAATAATCCCCCCATTAGAAGAGGCTGAGCCCAAACCAGAAAACTTAAAGATAGATATTATATATCAAGACAAGGATATTGCCATCATAAACAAGCCTTCTGGCATGACGGTGCACCCAGCGCCAGGTCAGTGGAGTGGCACTCTTGTAAACGCTCTTTTATATCACATAAATGACTTATCTGGCATCGGCGGAGTTAAGCGCCCAGGGATTGTCCACAGAATTGACAAAGACACCTCTGGCATTTTAGTAGTTGCAAAAAATGACGTTGCTCACCAAAGGTTATCAGAGCAGTTTTTTCACCACTCAATAGAGCGCACATATTACGCCATTTGCAACGGGTTGCCAAACCCTCAAAACGCAACAATAGAAAAAAACATTGGTCGCTCAAGATTTGACAGACAAAAAATGGCAGCCTTAGAACATGGCGGCAAACAAGCCATAACTCACTATCAAACAATGCATACAAACAACAACACGTCATTAATAAAGTGCAACCTAGAAACAGGCAGAACTCACCAAATTAGAGTTCACATGGCAAGCATCGGTTGCTCCTTGGTCGGAGACAAAGTTTATGGCAAAGGCAAAATAGACTTTCCGCGCCAAGCATTGCACGCAAAATCTTTGGGCTTTATTCACCCAACAACAAATCAAAGTGTTTATTTTGAATCTGAGTTTCCCAAAGACTTCAAAGAGCTTATGCTGTCCCAAGGCTTGTCTTTATAATGCTTCCATAGCATCTAAAAATTCTGGGGCGTTCTTAAAAGTATAGTCAATATAATCTGCCACAACATCCTCTCCTCTAGAGCTTAGCCTAACGGTTGTAATCCCTATTTGTTTTGGATACTTGTGGTTTGAGTAGCTGTCATCAACAAAGATGCAGTCTTTTGGGTCAATCCCAATTTTTTCACACAAAAAATAATATACGTTTGGCGTTTCATTCTTTTTTAATAGACCAAAGTTTTCAATCGAATATATCTTGCCCTCAAAAAACTCAAAAAGCCCAATCTTTTTTAAGATACTTGTAACAAGCTTAACAGGGGAGTGAGAAAAAACATATTGCTCCTGACTTAGGCTTTGTAGTCTTGGCAAAAAGTCTTCATAAGGCTTAATTATACCAACAGGCACATATTGATGATATGCAGAATATAAGTCTGCTTCATCGATTCCATACTCTTTATAAAATATTTTGCCTCCATCTCTATATTTTTTATAAGAATCTCTGACCATATCCTTAACCGTTTTATGGTCAAGATTTATAGCAAAGTCCTCAACCAATGCTTTTGCCATCGCCTCATCAAGACAGTCATGAAGCTCTTGGTTTTGCTTATATAGCGTGTTGTCCAAATCCCAAATTATGTTGTTTTTTTTAAGCAATTCATTTGTCATCTAAAAGTCTCTTTTGTTCGATGGTTTATATTCCAAAACCTTTTGTGGATTATACACAAAGATGTTTGTAATTTCTGGTATGTCTGCAACTCTTCTTTGATAGCCTCTGTCTTCCATACATTGGCGATATTCTTTTGGACTAATATCTTCATCGGCTCTAAGAGAGTTTATAATCAATGGCTGTGCCCCTCTATAAGGAACATATGTAGCCCAAACACCTCTTGTTGAGTGCCAGTCTACAATAATATTATTTTTTGCCTCTTCTGAATAAAACCAACTAGACACATCTGGCCAAAACTTTAGGTCTTCTGCTTCTCTAAGGCACTCTGAGTGGTCTCTAGAAAACTTTTCAACCCCTGTATAAGATCTTTCCCAGTGATAGACAACTTGTCCTTGCCCACCCTCAGAAAACAGGGTGCATCCAGAAACAAGCGATGTCATAAATAATGTTGTTATAAGTTTTTTCATGTTTAAAAATCCAAATTTGAGTAGTGTTTAGAAGGCAATATACCTTTTATATTATCTTTTAATATATCCTTAAAAGATGGCCGAGATTTTATTTTTGCATACCAAGACTTTACGCTTTTATAGTCCTGCCAAGAAACCTCTCCCAAATAATCTAGCAAAGATATTCCTGCAGCAGCACTAACATCTGCCATAGAAATTAAGTCTCCGGCCAAGAAGGCGTTTTGTTCCAAAAGCCATTCCATATAAGACATATGAAACTGAAGGTTTTTAAGCCCCGCATTTAAGATTCTTGAATCAGGCGTTAATCCTGCGCCAAAACGTTTATATATTTTTTCATAGACAATCGGTTTATAAACTTCATAAAAAAACTTATTATCAAACCATTCTGTTAGTCTTCTTATCTCTGCTTGTTGTTTTATGTTTCCGTATATAAGAGATGGCTCAGGCTTTATTGCGTCTAAAAACTCCATAAGAGCATAGTTGCTAGAAATTGTTTTTCCGTCACTAACCAATATCGGCAAACAAGACGCCGGATTAAGCTTTATGGCATTCTCAGACAAGTTCCATGGTTCTTCAACCTTAAGAGAAAAAAGCATTTTTTTCTCATTCATAATTATTCTAATTTTTCGAGAAACTAAATCTGCAGGATGTTGAATTAATAAAACCATTACTCTTTTCTTTCTTTGATAAAATCTGGGGCGCTAACACCACTATACTTTGTTTTAATATCATTAATTGTTTTTATCAAGTTATCTTTTATCATTTTTTCAATATTCTCTTCTTTTAATATTCTTTCATAAAACGCAACAATCTTCTCGTGCTCTTTTGAATAAGTGCTCACACACATAAACAAAGGGAACTTCCAAATAGATTCTTTTGATATAACAACCTCATTACTAATGCCAATTTTTGCCAATTCTACGATTCCATAATAATGGTTAGAAAAGACAAAGTCTATTTCTTGATTAAACAATGCCTCAATCATCTGATAATAGCTGTCATAAAAAGATATATTATAATCTTGCATATCATCTTTTACATAGTCAGGAAATATTTCTTTTTTATATATTCCGGCTTTTAAGTCCTTTAGCTCAGATATTTTGCTTATACTTGCATCAGGCAAGCTTATAATTTTAACTGGAGATGTTAAGACAGCAGGATAAATTATCTTAAGGTCTTCAAATATAGTTGTTCTTGGCAAACACCCAATAAAAAGCCCTCTTCTTGCTTCAACAAGCTTTATATTTTCTTCAACACTTGGCCCAACACTTTTAACAAGCTCAAGGTTCGCCTCATCGTTTGCCAATTCCAAAAAAGGGTCAAATGCTGTAGAGAGCTTGCCGTCTTCAATATATGCTATTGGTTCAAAGTCATAAAAACTAGATGCAAATATCCTAGCTCTTTGCTCGTCAAAACTTTTATTAAACAATACGACCGCAAAAGAATTATTTATCCAAAAGAACATAGCTCCAATAGCAATTATAATTTTTTTCATAAAACCTCACTTTATTATATTTTATTATATAATATAAATAAATCAATAGATTTGAGATTTTATAAACATTTATATAAAAACTTTTACCTCGCAAACAACCTTGCTCAAAAAAGCTTTTAATAAGCACCAAGCATTTTGCTCGCACTTAAAAATCTTTTCACCAAGCTCATTGTTGCATGCTTCAAAAAGCTCTTGATTAAATATTCCCACAATAAATATTATTAAATATGCAATAAAAAAAGTGCTAATTAATGCGCCATACCAATGATATTTGAAAAATTCTATTATATTACTTATTTTCATCCATTGCTTGCTCCACTTGTTTCAAAAGTTCTTGTGTGTCAATTCCAAGCCCCTCAAATGGGCTACACTCTATTGCAGCACACTTAAAGCCTTTTTCTCTTGCTATTGCTATCGCATCCGTCAAGTAATATTCTTCTGCTGCGTTTTCATTTTTAATAGCAGACAATATTTCATACATATTTTTCCCATTAAAGCACATCAAGCCTGAATTACAGAAATTTATCTTTTTCTCCTCATCCGTTGCGTCCTTAAACTCAATAATAGAGACAAGCTCTCCGTCAACAACATTAAGCCTCCCAAACCTAAGAGGGTCTTTGGGTCTAAATCCCACACAAACAATCTCAAAGCCTTCTTCTCTCTTTTTTATCAAGTTTTCAAAAGTTTCTTTTGTGTATAATGGCTGGTCACCAAAGGCAACTATAACATTGCCATCAAAGTTCTTGAAAAACTCACCAGCACTAAGAACCGCATGCCCTGTCCCAAGTTGCTTATATTGGATTGCAGTTTTTAGTGGGCACACTTCTTTTCTAACCAAGTCCCCATCTGGTGCCGTTACAACAATAACATCTTCAAGCTTTGCAGATTTTAAGGTCTCAATCAGATGTTTTATCATTGGTCTTCCGGCAAGAGGCATCAAGACTTTTGGCAAATCACTGTTCATTCTAGTGCCTTTACCAGCAGCAAGTAAAATTGTTATATTTTTTTTCATTTGTTAGCTCCTTTTTAACTTTTGATATATTATATTAAAATATAAATAAACAAAAAAGGCGGTATTATGCAAAAACTTTTTCTTACAATATGTTTCTTGTTGCAAGCAAGTGTAACAAACGCAGCACTAAGACCTGTGTCATCTCCAATGCATGCAAAGCAGATGATAGACACTCTCCCAGCTTCTCAATATGCAGGCCCAAATTACTCTGAGTTTTCAAGAGAAGATTGGATAGAGTTTTTTCAAGATAGGATTGCCCACGGAATAATTGAGAATATACCTTTAGAAGAAAGAGACGGAACAGGAGGTGTTACTTCCGTTATAGAGGCAAACGATTCTCTTGTCGCTGATAACAAGTCAGAAGACAGCTTGTTTGAAAAGATGTATCAAAGCGCCATGGAAAAAGCAAACATCACAGACAATAATCAGCCATTATCGCAACCCTTCCAAGCCCAAAGCAACGTCAACTATCAACAAGCCTTTAATGACAGCAGGGGCATTCCAACAATTGCAGTAAAAATACCAGACTTTGACAGGGTCGTAGAAGTTCCCGCTCAGGCACATATTCCATATTATTTTACAGACATAGAGGTTATGGCTTCAGGAGATTTGTTAATTGAAGAAACAATTGTTTTACTAAACAACAGCGACTTTCCATATGAAAAGACTTTCTCCAAATACATAAACAATAGAGAATCTCAAAAACAAGAGCTTGATATTGAGCTCTTAAGCGCTTCTATAAATGGTCAACAATCAGACTATGTAATGGCAGAGTCTTTTAATAAACTATTCTTCAAATCAATAGAAGACAAAAAGCTCCCATCAGGAGTTTATGAATATAAATTCAAATACGTAATAGAAAACAATATCTCATTTTATGAGAATGCAGATGAGTTGTTTATGAATGTGGTTGGCTCAAACCCATTCTTAATTTCAAGAGCTGCAGCAACTATTAGCTTTCCAAAAAACTTTAAGCTAATAGAAAATGGCGCAATACTAGAGTTTGCTAACACATTAAGAACACAAAACATTGTTACCTTAGAACTATCACCAAACACATTTGCATATTTATCAACAATTCCAATCTTGCCAAGAAATGGTTTTTATATAATTGCATCATTTGAAAAAAATGGCGTAATAGCCCCAGATATTTCTACAAGTTTCTGGAAGTTGGCCTCTGCATATTCAGATGCTCTTTTTGCAATATTGGGCTTTTTGGCGATTCTAATTTCTTATTACATATCATTAAAAAGCATGGGAAAAAAAGGTTCAAGACAAAGAGCAAACATCAAAAAGACAGCCCCAATGATAAGACTTTTGTTAAAAAACATTTGCGACATAAAATCTCTGGGCGCGTTTTTTCTAGACCTTAATAAAAGAGGCCAAATTGACATCATAAAAAATGACGACACAGTTTTATTAACAAAAAAGACAGAAAACACAAAAAAATTAAGCAAATATGAAAAACTTATAGTTCAAGAGTTGTTTTCAAACAAAGAAACTGTTTTAAGCTTAACCACATATAATATGCCAAAACTAAAAAAAGCACTGGCACAATTAAGCAAAGGCTTAAACAAGGCTTTAAGAGGCTTTGTCTATAAACTAAATGCAAAGTATTTGCTATTTAGTCTTTCAATGTTTTTAATTTCAATAGTTGGCATTGCAAGCAATCACATAAACGCTTTAACAATATTTTTAATTTGTTGCATTGTTTCAGCAGTTTTCTCGATTTTAGCATTTGCATTTGTAATAAAATTCCCAATCAGGGTTGTAAATTATATCATAAGAGCCGTAAGTGTTATAGTAATTGCCTTTTTGTTTTTGCTATTAATGAGTTTTATAAATTATGTTGCCGTATTCTTTTTGTTTGCAAGCATTGTCTTGATGTATATTTTTTCTTATATATTTGCTCAAAGAAGTGGATTGTTACAAAACTATATAAAAGAGGTTTCGTCTTATAAAGCTTTGTTAGAAAACAACATAAATACAAGCAGCAAAAGCAAGGACTTGCTACTCCAACAAGCAAACATTTTTGCCCTTGACCTAGAAGACATTTTTATAGAAGCCATAAATTCTTCAGAAACCGAAAAGCTTGAGCTCTTAAAAGAGATTGTAGACATATATAATAGGAATAAATAATATGAAAAAACTAATTTGTTTTATAACCGCATTTTGCCTCTTAAGCATAAATACATACGCAAAAGATGCTCCAAACACAGATTTAAGTGAGAGCATTTCAGGCTTGTTTACAAATGTAAAATATAATAGCATCATAACAAACCTAAATGAGCTTGAAGAAAAAATAAAAGAAGACAAACTTTCAAAAGAAGAAACAACAAAAAAAATTCAAGATCTTCAATACGCTCAAATAACATTATTAGATTATAAAAAAGATTTAGAAACAGACTTAAAGACTGTTGAAAAAAGAATAGAAATATTAGGTCCAGTGCCAGAAGGCAGTGCAAAAGAAACACCTGTAATAGAAAAAACCAGAAAAGACTTTAATAAAGAGCAAGTAGACATAAAAGGCAAGATTGCAACATTAGACATTTTGCTTGCAAAAATAGATGAAATAGACACACTTATATCAAACATAAAAAACAAAGCCTTGTTTGCAAATTTGTTTGAAAAAAAAGAGCCCTTAATTTACCCTGCAGAGTTTTTTCATTCCGGCAAACTCTTCATAAACTTTTTTATAGATGTCTTAAAATCACCACTTGATTGGTATGAGAGCATAACAAAAGCAAAGCAAGAGCAAATAAAAGAGGGGCTTTTTCCGGTTTTATTAATTGCTTTTCTGTCATTGTGGCTAGGCGTTTCTTTAAGACTATTTATAATGCGTCATTTTGGCTACAAAAAAGACATTGAAAACCCAAGATATGGCAACAAAGTTATAGCCGCTGTTTTTGTTGCAATTGCCTATGGTGTTATTCCAGCAGCAATTGTCGGAGGCTTTTTATTCTGGAACGTCACACACAGAATTGTCACCTCTGGCTTCTTTGGCTTAATAATAAACTCATTAATGTTTTATGGTTTGTTTGTAAT
This sequence comes from uncultured Azospirillaceae bacterium, assembly GCA_964370255.1. GTDB lineage: Bacteria > Pseudomonadota > Alphaproteobacteria > RF32 > CAG-239 > JAWXUC01. Next base: position 4,446 of record CAYJIO010000006.1, on the reverse strand, counting down.
TCTTGCAAAGGCTTTTGCAAGGGTTGTCTTTGCGCCATATAATGAAAGATGGCGTTTGGTTAACGTTTCAACAGAAAAAGCAAAAAAAATCACCTCAGCCCTATACTTCACGGTTATAATGCTTGGCGTAATGGCATTTTTAGAGCATATTATAATAGAGGCCGAATACCCAGCAGACTTAAAATCATTTATTGGCGCCATGAGCAGTGGTATAAAAGCCTTTTGCATAATTTTAATCACCAAAAGATTATTTTTAGAAGACGTGCCAGAACTATCAGAAGATGATGAAGATTATGAACAAGAGGCAGAGCAAGTCAGCATGGCGTTTAAGGTTACAATAGCGCTTACAGTATTTGCATTTGCCGCATTTATGTTATCAATTTTTGGCTATCCAACGCTTGCAACATTTATATTAGACAAGTTTATTATAACATGCTTAGTTATTGCAGGATTTTTAATATTAAGAAAAGCAATAAAAGAGATATTACATAGAGTTTTATTATTAACATTTTGGTCAAAAACGTTCAAGCTTCGTCGCAAGATGATTCAAAAGCTAGATTTCTGGGTCTTTTTGGTTTTAGAGCCAATAATAATATTCTTAGCACTATTCTTAATCTTGACAATATGGGGAGTTTCAACAAAAGTTTTAATTACCCTTATAAACAAAATGTTGTTTGGCTTTATGGTTGGTGGTGTTAAAATCTCTTTGATATCAATAGTCCTTGGTGTTTTAATATTCTTTTTAATAGTAGCCTTATTTAAGGTGATGAAAAAAAGGCTGATGAGCAACGTCTTATCAAGAATGGATATAGATGACGGCATCAAACATTCATTAGAGTCAGGTTTTGGCTTTGTTGGCTTTATTCTGGCACTTTTGCTTTCAATCGTGGTTATGGGTGGCAGTTTAACCAACATCGCTCTTATCGCCGGTGCCCTGTCATTTGGTATTGGTCTGGGTTTGCAAAACATTGTCAACAACTTTGTATCAGGCATTGTCTTGTTGTTTGAACGCCCCGTAAAAATCGGTGACTGGGTATTTGTAAACGGGCAAGAAGGTATCGTTAAACAAGTAAGCATAAGAGCAACAGAACTAGAGACTTGGGAAAAATCAAATATAATAATCCCCAACGCAGATATATTATCAAACTCACTAATCAACCTAACCCACACAGACAAAATCGGCCGCATAGACATAAAAGTAGGAGTGGCTTATGGCTCAAACACGCAGCTGGTTAAAGATATATTATTAAGCGTTGCAGAAAACCACAAAAAAATTGTCAAAAAGCCAGCAACATTTGTAGTCTTTACAGACTTTGCAGACAGCTCTTTGAATTTTGAGTTAAAAACATATACCTCAGATGTTATGAACAGACTAATGATTGCAAGTGAAATAAGGTTTGAAATAGACAGACTGTTCAGAGAAAATGGGGTTGAAATACCATTCCCTCAAAGAACTCTGCACCTTGCATCTTTGCCGCCACAACTAACAACAAAAGCGCCTAAAACGCCAAGAGTAGCAAAAGCAAAAGGCAAAAAATAATGGCAGAAATAATAGATAACATAAAGTCGATTATAAAAAGCAAAAAAGGTCAAATAACAAGCAAAGAAGCAATAAAAATTCAAGCCGAGCATCTTGAGCTTTTGGCAACAAGAAAAAAAGCAAAAAAAGTCTATTCTCCTCCATATAAAGAGATAGAAAAGCAAATCTTTGATGCCAATGACCAGATAGCTCAGTGCGCTGTTTTTAATTTGGTTAGCATAGCAATTAATACACCAAAGTATAAGAATGCAATAATAAAAATATTAACCGAGCTGAGCACCTCAAAAGCTTTGTCAAAAGAAGTTAAGGCATATATAAAAGACTCATTAAAAAAAATTGATTGACATTTTGATTAAAAAAAGTCTATATTTTAAGAACAATTTTCTTATTATTAATTAAACAATGTAAATTTATGGAAGCAGGATTTTATTTATTAGGTGCAATTTTGTGCATCTATGTGATTGCACAAGAGCTAAAGCTAAGGCGATTAAAAAAAATAATCGAAGATCAAGATGAAGAACTGTTTTCCTTAAAAGAGAACAAAAAAGCATCTATCTTCTTAATAGATCGCCTAAAAAGACTTGGTATTGAAGGCGAGAGAAAAGCTCTATTGGATGAGAAAGCATCTCTAACAGCAAATCTTTCGGCTACACATATAAAGTTTCTAAAAACCAGAGTGCCAAACGCCCGCCTTATTGAAAAAATGAAGGTTCTTGAAGAAGACTTAAAGATAGTCTCAAAAGCGCTTCAAATGATGAATTAAAATTATGTAAAGAACCCTCTTAGCTCATAGCTAAGAGGGTTTCTTGTACTTACAGCCAACTTCAAGCTTCCGCTTATTATACTCAGAGCAAGTTCGCTTAATGCGCCTTTAATCCTTCTTTTTAAAAGAACTTATTTTTCTTTTGCAACCTCTAAAAATACCTTATCATAATCGCCAAAGCTTTTGCAAGTAATAGTCTTTGTGATTGATGTTTTAAGATACCTTCTAATTTCTTGATTAATTTCAAAACTAGCCATTGCCCACTCAAAAATCTTTTTAATCGTTGGCTTGCGATAATGATACGCTTGCACAGGCAAGTCTTTTGCAATTGTTTTTCCTATCAGCTTTTTTGCCTTAAAAAACCTTGTTGTAAAACGCAAAACTGATAATAAGACATTAATTCTCATATCAACAATCAAATCTGGCTGCACTCTTTCATAAAGATATTTCTGACACCCTTCACAAACCCAAGACTGATTGTAAGACACAAAGTCTTTCAACTTATCAAACTGCTCAGCCTCAGAATAATAGCCGTTATCAGGCTTTCGTTGCACCTCATCAAGATTAAGCCTTGGCAAGCCAAATTTTTTATTAATCTGATATGCAAGCGATGACTTCCCAGCCCCCAGCGGCCCAATTATCAATATTTTCATTTTTCCCTACCCTTAAGGCTTATCTTATTCCAAACAACAAAAAAGTAAACCCCTTCAAACAAAAAACACCGCTTATTTATAATCAAATGACTATAAAATAAGCGGCGATAGTTTAGATTTTTCCACTTTTAGCAAGAAGCGCTTCTTCCACAGAAATTTCTGTCATTTCAAATTCAATATTAGGAAGATGTTCATTTCTAAGAAGCTTTCGTACTAGCTCTTCCTTTGCACAACTTTTTAAGCAAGCCCCATCTTTGTTATCGATTACCTCCACGACGAAAACACATAACATTTTATCTCCGCAAGGATCTGGCTTCACATAGCTTTTTACAGCAAAGTATTTATTCTCAAACATAATTTCACGACCATTTGAAGCTATAATACTTCTCTTAAAAAAACAACAATTCTCTATAACCATAATTTGAGTGAGTCCTTCAGATAATTCCTCTATGTGTTTTCTTGATACTGCAATGGCGTCTATGTAAGGATTACGTGATGGGATTAAGTCAGGCAGTTCATAACCTTTTACAAAAGACATTGTTCCTAATTTTTCTACTAAATTTTTCATAACTTTATTTTTTTAATTATTATTATTGTTTTAATTTCAAATTAAAAGAAATTACTATGAAAACAAATATCAAACAAGAACAGGCAAAACCTAAACTTTAATTGTATTTAATAAACATAATAATTTCTTTATGATTTCATTATATCACATTTTTCCGATTCGTGCAAGAACTATTTTCATATAATTTTAATTTTTATACAAAATTGCAGAAAAATGTGTGTTATAATGATATTTATTGCCCCTGAGGGCGTGGGTTTTGATATCTCAACCTTCAGCGTCATTGCGGGCTCCGACCCGCAATCTAGTTAAAAATATGCATATTCTTTCTGGATTCCGTGTCAATTCTTCGCCCTTCAGGCTCAGGCACGGAATGACAGGTGCGGGGTTGTTTTTATCAAATAGGTCGAGAGTAAAGACGTGTCATACCACGGCTTGACCGTGGTATCCAAGTGCAAAGTTTCCTTATTTTATAATATCTTCCCACAAGTCGTCCCAATCTGGGTTTTTAGATTCTATTAAGTCAAGCTTCCATTGTCTATCCCAATTTTGCAAACGCTTTTCTCTTTTTATTGCCATTGTTGGGTCATCGTGAGTTTCATAATAAACAAGCTTGTTTAAGTCATATTTTGCGCTAAAGCCTTTATATGTTTTATTTTTGTGTTGCCAAACTCTTTTAACCAAGTCCGATGTAACGCCAGTGTATAAAGTGCCGTTGTTATGATTGCTCATTATATAAACATACATTCTTTTCATAAAATTATTTTATAACAATTAAATTTTGTGTCAATATATGGATTGTATTCACTTGGATACCACGGTCAAGCCGTGGTATGACGTGTGCTGTGAAAAAGTTCGAAAACTCTTTATTTTTACTGATTTTACAAAAGCTTTTTTCGAGACTGCGTAAAAGCCCGATGCAATT